>JBJKQX010000485.1:0-7557 GCA_046704965.1 Binataceae bacterium (SeqCode) | reverse complement strand
CGTCAAAGCTGACAATCGCAGGGCGCAACGCGTCACGAATGCTCCCTGATAGCCGTCAATCGCGCGCATCAAAGCGCCGACCTCGGACGGCTTCGTCAGAGCTGCATGGTGTTTTTCCGATGATGGTGGGAGCGCGCCCCGCAGATCCTGGCTCACGTCACGCTGAGCGCGTCCGGTCGCGACGGCGTAGCGAAACACCTGACCCGCTACCTGTTTCACGCGATGCGCCACTTCCAAAGCGCCTCGGGATTCGATACGCCGCAAGACCTGAAGCAGTTCAGGCGCTGTGATCTCGCCAACCGGCCGGTGCCCGAGCCATGGAAAGACATCTCGTTCCAGCCGTTGAATGACCGTCGTGGCGTGATCAGGAACCCAATCCTTCGAGAATTTCTCGAACCACTCTCGCGCTACGGTCTCGAACCCGCCCGTCTCGCGCACTGCCAGAGCCAGTTTTTCAGCTTTTCGCTCTGCGCCGGGATCTACGCCGGCCGCTATCTGCTTGCGCGCTTTATCGCGGCGCGCGCGAGCGTCCGCGAGGCTGACTTCGGGGTATGTACCGAGAGCCAGAAGCTTTTCCTTACCCCCAAAGCGATACTTAAGCCGCCACCACTTACCCCCGGCTGGAGCGACCATCAAATAAAGGCCGAGGCCGTCGAATAGTTTGCGCGCTTTGGCTTCCGGTTTCGCCCGTCGAATCGCCGTGTCGGTCAGCATCGCGTGATACCCCCATGCGTTTTCGGGATACCCCTAAAATATACCCCCAAGCGGGGGTAACTTTCAATAGACACTACCGGACGGCGTTGGATTGATATTAACAGGATACGCGCCCTGCGCGAGGGCTTTTCAGACGTCTTTGGAAGTGCTCGGATTGAGATTTGGCGGAGGGGGTGGGATTCGAACCCACGGGAGACTTGCATCCCCGCCGGTTTTCAAGACCGGTGCCTTAATCCGCTCGGCCACCCCTCCAGACTTGGAAAGATCTACCCGTTTCAGCCGCCTTGGACGACCCGGGGCGGGATCTGCAAACCATTCGCAAAGCTCTTTGCTGGAATCCGGTTCGCAGCCGTCATTTTGCCGGTTCCGTGCACCAGAAACCAGTGACCGGCAGATTCACGGTGCAAACCGCGCCTGCCACGAGTTGGATCGGCGCGGCGGCGGCGCTCCGGCACGTCGGCGGGAACCAACCGGGTCTTTTACACCGGAGTTGTCATTCCAGCCCTCCGGATATGCGAAAAAAGAATTTGCAGGAAGCGTGGACGGATAGTTTGATGATCGGTGGGGTGACGATGACATGGAACTGCTGAACGAGATCGATCGTGACATCTGGATAGCGGACGGGCCGAGCGTTTCGTTCTTTGGATTCCCCTATCCGACGCGGATGGCCGTCGTGCGTCTCGGGGACGACAGTCTTTGGGTATGGTCACCAATCGCGCTCAACCCTCCGCTGGTCGAGGCGGTAGGCGCGCTCGGCCCCGTGCGCCATCTTGTGGCTCCGAACAAGTTCCATCACCTGTTTCTCGCGGAGTGGGCGAACGCGTGGCCGGAGGCCAAACTTTATGCCCCGCCAGGACTGGCACGTCGCCGGAGCGATCTGACGTTCCATCGGGAGTTGGGAGACACACCCGATGCCGCGTGGGCGGCGGACATCGATCAGGTCATTTTCCACGGCAGCTTTTTCATGGAAGAAGTCGTCTTCTTTCATCGCGGCTCACGCTCGGTCCTCGTCACGGATTTGGTGCAGAAGTTCGATCCGGCAACTCAACACGGATGGCGCGGCGCGCTCATGAGATGGGACGGGATGGTCGGGCCGGACGGCAGCACTCCGCGTGAATGGCGCTTGTCGTTCTGGAACCGGCGTGCCGCACGGGAGGCGCTGCGCAAGGCACTGGCCTGGGACCCGCAGCGACTCATAATCGCGCACGGCGAATGGGTGCGCGAGAACGGACGTGCCGCGCTCGCGCATTCTCTGCGCTGGCTCGCAGATGACGAAGCTGAGAGCGAGACTGCACGCACGACGCAGCCGTCATAGCGCGGCGAGGCGCAGTCCCGGTCCCGCTGTTTCCCGCGATCGAACCGCTCAGATTCGCGCGATCTTGAATCCGATCTTCGGGAAGTGATTCACGATTCGGCCAAGCGTGGGTTCCTCGCGTTCGATCGCGATCTCATAGACGTTGCTCGCCACGATCGCGCCGGCGACCGGATCGAATGCGTAATCGTCGGGCGTGACCGTCACGCGGTCGCCCGGCTTAAGACCGTTCGGATCGTCGGCGTCAGCCGCCTTGACCGTGGCGGGCTCGGCGTCGCGCGCAACAGCCAACGCCTCGTCAGGCTCCATCGGATTAACAGTGCCCGCACCCATCGCGTCGATTCGCTCGAACCATCGCATCAGGTTCCCGCACTTCTTGACGAATCCGAACGCGGTCGGCTCGGCAGACAGGAACCATACGCAATGGAAGCATGCGGCGTCGGCAAGGCTGAACGAATCGCCAAGCAGATACGGCTGGTCTTCAAGCTGCCGGTCGAGGATGTCGAGAAATGCACGCAACTGATTGCGTGCGTCCGGCGCGAGAAGCCCGATATCGGCGAAGTTCGCACCCTTCATCATCTTGCTGCGATCGTCGATGAATTCCTTGCCGATGGTCGCGGAGAGCTTTTCGAAGATAACCGGGATGGCGCCCCAGAATAGCCGCCGATCCGCCCACATGTTGAATGCGAGAGCGGCGGCTTCGAGCCCCGCCGGATAGAGCGACGGCTTGGGGAACATTTGGTCGAGCTTGCGGATGATTACCGCGGTGTCGCACCAGACGTCGGCGCCGATTTGAAGCACCGGGATGCGGCGGTAGCCTCCCGTCAGCGGGACCAGCTTGGGTTTGGGCATAATGACGGGCTGGTCGACGGAGCGCCACGTCACTTTCTTGTACGCGAGGATTTTGCGGATTTTTTCGGAGAACGGTGAGTTCTCATATTGATGCAGGATTATCTCGGACACGGGAGTCTCCTTGAAGCGGCGTTACGCGACGATCTCTATCGCATCGGCGCCCCATGATGAAGAGACGAGCGACTGGACGAGCGACGTGGATGTCAGGATTCGCGGCTGACGCCTGATCGCGACTTGAAGCGGCGAACAAAATGGCCGATGGCCGATGCCCGTTGCCCGCGAATACAGAGTCCGATCAATTGCGCTGGACGGCCCGCCTGGCGTTCTGCCACAGCCGGATTCCGCCCAGAAGGCCCTGCTCGTTGCTGACGATCCTCACGTTGGGAGGAAGCTTGAGTGTGATTTCCTTCGCATTACCGCCGCCGATATAGAGGCGGTCGAAGTTGAAGGTGCGCGCGAGGTCGTCCAGCGCCTGTGCGAGCATCTTGTTCCACTTCTTCTTACCCTTTTTCTTGAGCGCGCGGACGCCAAGCTCCTGTTCGTAGGTCTTTCCCTTGTGAAACGGATGGTGGCCGAGTTCGAGATGAATCGGAATTCCTCCGACGAAGATCACCGAGCCGAAGCCCGTGCCAAGCGTGATTACCAGTTCGACCCCGTGCCCGCTGGCGCATCCGAGTCCCTGGACATCGGCGTCGTTGGCAACCCTGACCGGACGTTCGAGGAGTTTCTTGATCTCCGATTCGAGCGGAAAGTTGCGCCATCCGCTGCCGAGGTTTGCCGCGGTGTATATGACGCCGTCCTTGACGACTCCCGGAAACCCCACGGAGACACGATCAAACTCGCCCAGTCCCTCTGCCAGACTGGCAATTATGCGCAGCACACTCTTGGGTGTCGCGCGCGATGGAGTCGGAATTTTCGCCCGCTCGCTTATAGGCTTTCCTCGCGCGTCGAGCTTTTCCGCCTTGATTCCGGTGCCTCCTATATCGACGGCAAGAGTGATCGGCTTTTGCGTCCGCGTACGATTAGCGCGCGCGGTTTTCTTATTGTCAGTCGTCATCGTGTCCCCTTCCCTTTCGCATCGAACCTCGGCTCAGACTCGCATGTAGCGCACGTAACGCAGCGTATTGCAGACGGCATTCTCATGGAACCGGATCGCGTGGCGTGCTAAGTGAGCCGGCCAGGGTCACAATCAACGCGGTCGAGGCGGCAACAGGACGAGCGGATGAGCGACAGGATTGGCAGATTCTTCGACTTTGAACGACACAGCACAAACCTTCGGCGCGAGATCCTCGCCGGTGTGACCACTTTCGTCACCATGTCGTACATCATCGCGGTCAACCCCGCGATACTGAAAGCGGCGGGCATACCTGAAGGGCCTTCGATGGTGGCGACGATCGCGATCGCCGTCTTCGGATGCACGCTGATGGGTCTCGTTGCCAATCTTCCGTTCGCGATAGCGCCGTACATGGGGGAGAACGCGTTCGTTGCCTACACTGTCGTGCGGGTGATGGGCTATTCGTGGCAGCAGGCGCTCGGCGCGGTGTTTGTCGCGGGTACGGCTTTCGCGGTGCTAACGATCGTGAAGGTGCGCGAATGGATGGTCGACGCGCTGCCGTCCGGGCTGAGTCACAGCTTCGCCGCCGGAATCGGTCTGTTTCTCACCTTCGTGGGGCTGAACGAAGCGGGAATCGTGAGCCTCGGCGTTGCGGGCGCCCCGGTGCACCTGGGCAACCTGACCTCGCCTGCGGCGCTAATCGCGATAGTGAGCTTTCTTCTGATCTCGATCCTGATGATGTGGCGCGTTCCGGGCGCAATCCTGCTCGGCATCCTGGGCGCGACCGGGGCTGCGTTCGCATCCGGCGTCGCGCATCCGCCGCATACGTGGGTCAGCCTCCCGCCCGACCCCTCGCCTATCGTGCTGCATCTGGACATCGTGGGCGCGCTCAAGCCGGACTTCTTCGGCGTGATGCTGTCGATTTTCGTGATGGCGCTGATAGACACGATGGGCTCGTTGATAGGCGTTTCGGCGCAGGCCGGATTCCTCGACGAGCGCGGGAACCTTCCCGGGATCGAGAGGCCCATGATCGTCGACGCACTCTCAACGATGCTCGCGGCGCTGGTCGGAACGAGCACGTCGGGAGCGTTCATCGAGTCAGCCGCGGGTGTGAACGTAGGCGGACGAACCGGACTGACCGCGATAGTCGTGGGGTTACTGTTCGCCGCGTCGCTGTTCTTCGCGCCGCTGGTTACCGCGATTCCCGCCGCCGCTTACGGCCCCGCATTGGTGGTTGTCGGATCGCTGATGATGGCGCCGATTGCGCGCATCGACTTCAGCGACACGACCGAGGCACTCCCGGCCTTCGCGGTGATAGCGCTTATGAGCTTCACCTACAATATCGGCGTGGGCATCACGGCGGGCCTGGTGCTTTATCCGCTGTTCAAGGTCGTAAGCGGACGGGGCGCCGAAGTACGTGCGGGGCTATGGCTGCTGGCCGGGCTCTCGCTGATGTTCTTTATCTTCTACCCGTACCGCTAATTGCAGCCAGCGCCAGTTACTCGAGCTCGTATTTGGTGATCTTCGCGTAAAGCTTCTTGCGCGAAATCTTCAGCAGTTTTGCCGCCCTTACCTTGTTACCTTCGGTCGCTTCGAGCGCGCGCCGGATGAGGTCGCGCTCGACTTCGTCGAAGCTGTAGACGTCGGGAGCCGTGCGCTCGACAAACTCGGTCTCGGGCATGAACTTTCCCGCTATGGCGCGGGGCAGATCCGAAAGCTCGATCATGACTGAATGCCCGAAGGTGAACCCGCTTTCGATCGCGTTGGAAAGCTCGCGCACGTTGCCCGGCCACGAGTAGTGCATCATGGCGTTCATCGCCGCCGGGTCCACACCCACCACCGGCGTTTCGCGCCTCAGCTTCTGGTTGAACAGCCCGACGAAGTGTTCGGCGAGCAGCGGTATGTCCTCGATTCGGTCGCGAAGCGCCGGCATGTAAAGAACGCCCGCCTGAATCCGGTAGTAAAGATCCTGCCTGAGTTGCCCTGAGCGTACCGCCTCTTCCGGATCCCGGTTGGTCGAGGCAATCAGTCGCACGTCGAAGCGAATTTCGGAGGTCGAGCCCACCGGGCGTACGGTTCGCTCCTGGATGGCGCGCAGGAGCTTGGTCTGCGTCTCCGGTCCCATCTCGGTAATCTCGTCGAGAAACAGCGTGCCTCCGTTTGCCGCGCGCATGAGCCCCAGGTAGTCGCTGTTCGCACCGCTGAAGGCACCGCGCCGGTAACCGAACAGTTCGCTCTCGATCAAATCCCGGGGCAGCGCCGCACAATTGAGCGCGACAAACGGCGCATGACGATCGTTGCCGCATTCGTGAATCGCACGCGCCACCAGCTCCTTGCCGGTGCCGCTTTCACCAACGATAAGAATCGTGCCTCGGGTTCGCGAAGCCGCTTCGATACGCTGGTACAGATGCCGCATGGCCGGACTGCGTCCCACGATTCCACGAAACATCATCCGCTGACTCGACGGCAGCTGCGCCACCTCGCGCTCAAGCTCGGTCAGCCGCGTATCGACGACTGCCCATCGCGACCGTCCGTAAGCCTCGACCAGCAGGATGATGCCGATGTGGCAAACGCGATCGAAGGCCCTGTAGATGTCCGTGGAATCGTACGCACGTGGAAAGAACTCGAGCGCCGCATCCTCGAACAGCGCAACGCTCGCAATAACTTCCCTGAGCCCCATCCCGCACTGAGCCAGAGTCTCCCCGAGCGCGAGACAATGCGACGCGTACCGTTCGAGGCTTTCGTCGCCAAGAGCATCGGTCATCGCCCGGATCGGATCGCAGAATATTTTCAGAAATTCAGGTTCCGAGAGAGTCCTATCGTCACCGAAATGCAGAGCATAAAGCCTGTACCACTCCTCAACGACCTCGCCGCACCGCGTTCCCAATCCTTCGAATACAGGCTGGAGCGCCTCAACGTCCTCTTCCCAAAGCAGATGGAAGTACGGCGGCCTCCGCCGCCTTGCGGTCGCGACTGCACGTACAGAGCTCACCGGCAATTCCCCCGTGATTAGTGGCATCCCGCCAGTTCACAGACAATACGCCCACTAACGACAGCTAACACCTCATCGGTAGCGAACGCCACTTTCAGAACAACAGGGGCGATTATAGACGAAGGTCAGGGGCTTTGCCTATACATGCACTGCATACGATTTGCTTGGAACGATTCCGAGACATACCGGTCACTCCAGCTCATATTTGGCGATACGTGCGTAGAGCTTCTTGCGCGAGATTCCAAGCAACTTCGCGGCACGCACCTTGTTCCATTCGCTCATCTCAAGGGCACGCACGATGAGCGCACGCTCGGCGTCCACGTAACTCGAAACTGAATCAGCCGGCGCCGTGCTCACTTCTTCGATGGAGCTCTGTCCGTCGATCGCGCGAGGAAGGTCTTCAAGCCGGATAGTGGACGAGCGGCCGAAGGTAAAGGCACCCTCTATCGCGTTGGACAGTTCGCGCACATTGCCCGGCCACCGGTAATTCTTCATCGCCTCCAGCGCTTCCTCCTCGATTCCCGTAACCGGAGGATTGCGATGAAATCTGGCGTTGAAATAGTCGACGAAGTGTCCGGCGAGTTGCCGAACGTCCTGGCTCCGTTCACGCAGAGGCGGCACCTCGAGCACGCT
>JBJKQX010000484.1:0-3385 GCA_046704965.1 Binataceae bacterium (SeqCode) | reverse complement strand
TCGAAGCGCACCTGATCGTTGCCCTTCCCGGTTGCGCCGTGGGCGACCGCGTCGGCACCCTCGGCAAGTGCTATCTCGGCCTGCTTCTTTGCGATAACCGGGCGCGCGATCGAGGTGCCAAGCAGGTAGTAGCCTTCGTAAACCGCGCTCGCGCGCATCATTGGAAAGACGAAATCGCGAGCGAATTCCTCGCGCAGATCCGCAATGTGTAGCTTGCTCGCGCCGGTTGCGAGCGCTTTCTCTTCCAGACCTTCGGTTTCCTCGCCCTGCCCAACATCGGCGCAGTAGGCGACAACCTCGCATCCGAACTCGTCCTTGATCCAACGCAGGATCACCGACGTATCAAGCCCGCCCGAGTAAGCGAGCACCACTTTGGCGATTTTTTCCGCAGCCACGATTTCAACCGCGCCCGCGATTATTGCGCAGGCGTCACCAGAGAAAAAATTTCAGGCTTGAGAAGCCACACCATCACTGCCTTCTGCGCGTGAAGCCGGTTTTCGGCCTGATCGATAACCACCGACTGCGGCCCGTCGATCACCTCGTCGGTAATCTCCTCGCCGCGATGGGCCGGCAGACAATGCATCACCAGCGCGTCGCGCCGGGCGTGTTTCAGAAGTTCGGAGTTTACCTGGAATGCCTCGAAGTCGCGCCGGCGGCGGGCGGATTCATTCTCCTGACCCATCGAGGTCCAGGTATCCGTATAGATGGCGTCGGCGTTTTTGACCGCCTCGACGGGATCGTTGGTGAACAGTCCGAGCTTTTCGCCGCCCAGCCGTTCGAGAAAACTCTTCTCCGGCTCGTAGCCGCGCGGACACGCCACCCTGAGTTCGCATCGCGCGAGCGCAGCCGCCTCGATCCAACTGTTCGCCATGTTGAAGCCGTCGCCCACGAACGCGACCCGCATCCCGGAAAGGTTGCGTCCGCGATGCTCCTGAAGGGTCATCAGGTCCGCGAGCAACTGGCAGGGATGGAGCTTGTCGGTCAGGCCGTTGATGACCGGGACCGACGCCTCGCGCGCAAGCTCGACACAGGTCGCATGGGCGAAGGTCCTGATCATTATTATATCCACCCATCGCGATAGGTTGCGCGCCACGTCCTTTACCGACTCGCGCTCGCCGATTCCGATATCCTGCGGCGCAATATAGATGGCATGTCCACCCAACTGCGACATGCCGGTCTCGAACGTCATCCGGGTGCGCAGCGAAGGCTTCTGGAAGATCATCGCAAGCGTCTTGCCGCGCAGATGCGGATGCTCAAAGCCTGCCTTGCGCTCGGCCTTGAGCCGCTCGGCGAGCGCAAGCAGCCGAGCCAGCTCATCGCCCGTGATAGACGACATATCCAGAAAGTCGCGCTTCATCTCACTACCAGAACGCCGGATCCTCGCCTATGCATTCGGCATCGGCGCCGACTTGATCACACGCTCGATTATCGAGAGTCCCGCGTCGGCCTCCTCGCGAGTCAGGTTGAGCGGCGGCAGAAGTCTCAGCACGTTGCCCGCGGTGCCGTTTACCAAAAGATGTTCGCGAACGCATGCGTCAACTATCGGCCGCGCGTCGTGCTTCAGGACCATGCCGATTATCATGCCCTGCCCGCGAACCTCGACAACGCGATCCGACTTTGCCGCGATGTCGCGAAGCCGCTCCATCAAATAGGCGCCGACTTCGGCCGCGTTCTCCAGCAGACGTTCCTCTTCAATCGTGTCGATGACAGCCAGCGCCGCAGCGCAGGCAATCGGGTTTCCGCCAAACGTGGTGCCGTGGCTGCCGGGCGTAAGAGCGGTCGCGACATCCTCGCGCGCGATCATCGCGCCAATCGGCACTCCACCCCCAAGAGCCTTGGCCAGAGTGACTATGTCGGGCTTTATACCGGCATGCTCATGGCCGAAGAACTGCCCGGTGCGCCCCACTCCGACCTGTACCTCGTCAAGGATGAGGAGCAGCCCGCGCCGGTCGCACAATTCGCGCACCTCCGCGAGAAAATCGGGATGCGGCACGACCACTCCGCCTTCGCCCTCAATCGGTTCGAGCATGATGGCGACGGTCTGGTCGCTGATGGCGCCTTCGAGCGCCTTGACGTCGTTGTACGGAACCATCTTGAAACCGGGCAGGAGAGGCTGAAACCCCTGGTGGTACTTTCCCTGACCGGTCGCGGACAGAGTTCCAAGCGTACGCCCGTGGAAAGAACCCAGCGCGGAAATGATTTCGAAACGCCCGCCGCGGTCGCGATGGCCCCATCGGCGGGCGAGCTTTATAGCCGCCTCGTTGGCCTCTGCGCCCGAGTTGCCGAGGAACACGCGCCCGTTGCCGAAGAGAGTCGCGAGCCGCTGGTACAGACGCGCCATCGGCTCCGTATGAAAGACGTTGGAAACGTGCGTAAGTTTCTCGGTCTGCTCCTTGATAGCGCGTACCACGCGCGGATGACCGTGGCCGAGACTCGTGACCGCAAGTCCACAGAAGAAATCCAGGTAACGCTTCCCGTCGGCGTCGTAGAGGTACGAGCCGTGCCCGCGCACGAACGCGAGCGGAAGGCAGCCGTAGATTTCTATCATGTGGCTATGGGCGAGCTGGACAATTTCGCTGTTGTTCATCTTGTTTCGTTTCCGGTTGCCGAATCCTGTTCGGCTTCGCCTCTTCTAACGGTGGCCGCGGCTGCTTTCCGGCCCCAGGTCCGCGACTCGCGCGCTCGACTGTACCACCTCGGTACCCACTCCTGAACGGGTGAAGATTTCAAGCAGTACCGCATGTCGCACCCGCCCGTCGAGGATGTGAGTCTTGCCCACGCCCCCGCGGAGCGCGTCGATGCAGCACTCGACCTTGGGGATCATCCCCTCCTGAATCACGCTGCGCGTGATAAGCCGGCGCGCCTGGGCGGCGTCGAGCGTCGAGATTAGCTTGCCGTCCTTGCCCTTCACCCCCTCAACGTCGCTCAGCAGGATAAGCTTTTCGGCCTTGAGCGCGGCGGCTATCTTGCCGGCGGCGACGTCGGCGTTGATATTGTACGTCTGGCCGTCATGCCCGACTCCGGTCGGAGCAATCACCGGCACGAAGTCGGCGGCGTCCAGCGTGCGGATCACCTCGGGGTTTATTTCGACCACCTCGCCCACCAGGCCCACGTCCACACGCTTCTTGCGGCCCGAATCGTCGCTCATAACCATCCGCATCTTGCGCGATACGATCAGATCGCCGTCCTTGCCCGACAGTCCGACCGCACGGCCGCCCTGTCGCGAGATGAGCGACACGATTCCCTTGTTGATGCGCTGTAGCACCATCTCGGCCGCTTCCATCGTCGGCGCGTCCGTCACTCGCATCCCGCGTACGAAGCGCGACTTGAGCCCGAGCTTCGAGACGAGTTCGGAAATCTGCGGACCGCCGCCGTGGACGATAAC
>JBJKQX010000483.1:0-7195 GCA_046704965.1 Binataceae bacterium (SeqCode) | reverse complement strand
CCGGCTTGTAGCCGGCCTTCTCGATCGCCTTGACGATGAGGTCGAGCGCCTCTTCCGCCGACTTGAGGTCGGGCGCGAAACCGCCCTCGTCGCCGACCAGCTGAATCTTGGAACCGAGCTTGCGCGTCATCACGGCCCATCCGGCCCAGTCGTCTTCGGCATGCCCGTCCTCGATGGAAACGATCGGGAAGCGATTGATCCAGTCGCCGTAGTAGGCAACCATCTCTTCGCCGCTGCGCGCCTTGCGGTCGGAGCGCGCGAAGACGTATTTGCCGTCTTCGAAGAACTCGCTGGAGGCCGGGTCGAGCGCTATCGCCACGTCGGCGCCGGGCCGGTACCCCGCCTTTTCGATTGCTTCGAGGATGACTTCGATCGGTTCCTCGTTGCTCCCCAGATTGGGAGCGAAACCGCCTTCGTCGCCCACGTTGGGCGATTGTCCGCGTTTTTTCAGCACGGCAGCGAGGGCATGGAAGACTTCGGCGCCCATCCGGATAGCTTCGGCAACGGAGGGCGCTCCGACCGGCACGATCATGAACTCCTGCATATCGACGCTCGAGTCGGCATGCTTGCCGCCATTGAGCACGTTCATCATCGGCACTGGCATCACGCGGGCGTCGTGATTCAAGTAGCGGTACAGCGGCATCCCGCTCGCCGCGGCCGCGGCATGAGCCGCCGCAAGCGACACGCCGAGGATAGCGTTGGCGCCCAACTTGGACTTGTTCTTGGTGCCGTCGAGTTCTATCAGCATCGCGTCGAGGTCCGACTGGCGCGTGGCGTCGAAGCCCTTGACCCGCGAGGCGATCGTTTCATTGACGTTGGCGACCGCCTTGAGAACTCCTTTGCCGCCGTAGCGCTTCGCATCACCGTCGCGCAGTTCAACCGCCTCGTGCACTCCCGTCGACGCTCCGGAAGGAACCGCGGCGTGCCCGAATGCTCCCCCAGCGAGGAGGACGTCAACTTCTATCGTGGGATTTCCGCGAGAATCGAGGATCTCTCGCGCCTTTGTTTCCGCTATTTCTGTCTTTGCCGTCATCTCCGAAGACCTCTCGGACCCCTCGCACGCGGTCGAGCGGCGTTCAACCTGCGTCCATTAAAGATTAATGCTTTATTAATTTTTACCTGAGAGTAGGCGTACGAAGCCACGCGGCAAGTCATTTACGGCCGCGCAGTCCCTCTGATTTGAACCCGAAAAGATGTGCTGAAGGGAAACAATGACGCCCGATTGCCGGCGCGACGTTTTGCCCTTACTCCGTTTCCGCTGTTCCGTTGCTCCGGGCGAGAGACGCGTATGCTTGTATGCTGTGGTCGTATCTCGGAAGCGGCGGGTACTTGCGACGCGCCGCGAGCGCGGATGACGAACGTGCCACTCGCGCTCGCAGCGGAAGGTGCGCGGCCGGGCGATCCGATGCGCCTTAAGCTTCGGGAGCGGCGACTCCGATCACGCCGTCCTCGTGAAGCTTGGCGATGTCCTCCCACGAATAGCCCGCTTCCAGCAGTATCTCCTCGGTATGCTGGCCGTGCTCGGGCGCCGGCCGTGACTCGGTCGGGACGTCGCCGTTGAGCGTGACCGGCGCCCCCGAAACGAGCATCTTGCCGGCCACCGGATGATCCAGTTCCAGCAGATAGCCGTTGACGCGCGCCTGCTCGCTTTTGAGCATCGTGCTGTAATCGACCACCTCGGTCGCGAGGATATCGGCGTCGTTGAGTTCCTTGAGCCACTCGGCGCTGGTCTTGTTGGGGAAGATTTCGTCGAGAACGGCCTGAATTTTGTGGCCGTGAAAGTTACGGACCACGTTGTCGCCGTATTCGGGATCGGCTTCAAGATGCTCAATGCCCATGATGCGGCAGAATCGGGGCCATCGCAGGTCGTCAACGCCCGCGATACATAGCCATCCGTCCTTGGTCTTGAACGCACCCCATACGCCATGCAGGAACTGATGGCCTCGGCCGGCGCGCTCGGGCTCTTGCCCGGTCAGCGACGTGTAATCTATCTCCATCCCTTGCAGCGCGATCATCGTGCCATAGATCGAGGCGTCCACACGCTGACTCTTGCCCGTGCGCTCGCGCGCGACCAGGGCGGCAAGGATACCGCTGGCGAGGCTCAGCGCGCCCGAATGGTCGGCGATAAAGATGGGCGCCGGAAAAGGAGGGTCGGTCGGCCTGCCCGATTTTGCCATGATTCCACTGGCGGCCTGCGCCAAGGTGTCGCGACTCGGACGCATCACCCACGGACCCTTGGGGCCCCATGAACTTCCCTGCGCGAAGATTATCTTAGGATTGACCTTCTTCAGGTCCTCGTAACCGAGGCCAAGCCGATCGAGCACGCCTGGACGGTAGTTGGTAAGCAGCACGTCCGAGCTTTTGACCAGCCGCCGCACGATTTCCAGACCGTCGGGCTTCTTCAGGTCGACCGTGATGCTGCGTTTGCCGCGGTTCATCGCGATGAAATAGTGCGATACCTCGGCGTTCTTGACCTTCTCGCCGCCGATCAGTTGCGCGAGCATGAAGCGGCTCAGGTCACCGGTCTCTCGGTTTTCGATCTTGATAACATCGGCGCCCAGGTCGGATAGAAACAGCCCGGCAAAGGGTCCCTGAATTTCCTGTCCAATCTCGATGACCTTGATTCCCTCAAGCGGCTTACTCATAGCAATTCCTTATCTGTTCGGACCAAACGGAAGCGTTTGTCAGTAGTTTGTTATTGCTCGCTTACCCCGCGGCGCATTATCGACCCGCCAATCTTCAATCTCAAGCGCCGATGCCACGTTGAGATCAACGGGGTCGCGCACCAGCTATGCAGATCGCAACAGAGCCCGCAGATTTCCCGGCGCACCGTCGCTTGGAACACTAAGCATTGCTCAACCCTTCATAACGTAATCCGACACATTACTGATGATTACGTGATTGTAACACCAACTGAAGCGAAGTTAATTTGACTCCATCTCTGCTAGGCCTTAGCCTGCCTACTCAGGCGTACGGCTTTAGGGTCCAAAAGAGTGCTCCAAACGAGGTCGCCGCAAACCCCTGTACTTCATTCTCTCGCGGCGTTTGTGCGAGCCCGAAAAAAGACACGGAGATTCGTTATGCGCAAGCAGCGCTTTCTCTTTCTGATAGCCCTCTCCGCATCGATCATGCTTCCGGCTGGGTTCGCGATGGCGGCGCGACCCGCCCCGCAGGGTGTTCTTCTCAAATCCGTGACAGTGGTCAATCCGAGCCAATTGCCACGAAGCCCGCGGCCACGGATGGTGGTGCCGATTCCGCATCATTACGCCAACCCTGCGATGGTGGGCCTGATAAAGGCGGCGCTGGCGGCTGGCAAATCGCCCGCGAAGTCGAGTGGCGGCAAGGGGCATGGCGGCCCTCCCAGTGGCGGAGGAAGCGGAAGCGGTGGTGGCGTCACGCCGCAGCTCCCGAATCTGCCGGGAATCACCTTGGGAACGACCGCTGCCGGGCTTGGAATGATTGACGGTGGTGGCTACGAGCCTCCGGATACAAACATCGCTGCAGGCTTGGACCAGACCGGGGCCGAGGACCTGCTCGAGGTGGTAAATCTGGCCGCGGGCGTTTTTACTTCCAGTGGAACTCCGCTTTACCCGTTCCCTCTTACTTCTTTCACTCCAAACACTTCGACGGATAGTGTCAGCGATCCTCGGGTTCTCTACGACCCGGCCTCGCACAAGTGGTTCATCAGCCTGACCACGTTTTCGCCGATAAGCGATGCAGGATGGGACCTCGCGGTATCGGAGACCAGCGATCCGGGCGGCAGTTGGGCAGTATTCTACTTTCCCACCGCTTCGATCCGGAATCCCGATGGGAGCGTGGGTAATTTTCCCGACTTTCCGAAGATGGGCTTCACCGGCGACAAGCTGGTGCTGACCGGTGATGCCTTCTCAGTCGTCACCAAGCAACATGGCCCCAACGCCGGCTCCAGCTACACATATCAGGGGACGGAGTTTCTCGTTATCAACAAGACTGAGCTGGTGGACGCGGTGAACGCCATGGCAGGGAGCACCAGTCCCGGCTTGGTCTGTGCGACGTTCTTTCCTCCGGACCAGGGCGCGACCGCTATCGAGCCCGCGCAGAATCTGGCTCCCGCCTCGACGACATCAGATAAGCTCTACATGGCCGCCGTCGATTCCAATGTCGCGTCGACTTCTACGCTCGACGTATGGACGGTGACCGGCAATGCAGTGGCGGGTACAAGTTCCTGCGGCGGGCAGGCCTCTGCCACGCTTGGTCAGCTTCCCATTAACACGGTCTCGATCCCGCCGAACGCGCAGCAGGAAGGAAGCAGCACGCTTCTCGATACCAACGACGACAATCTGCTCGACGCGATGTATCGTCCCGGGACGTCCACATCACCGGGCTCGCTATGGGTATCCGGTAACGATGCGTGCACACCGGCGGGCGACAACACCACCCGCTCCTGCGCGCGTTTCATCCAGGTGAACGTCCCCAGCAGCGGCTCGATGAGCGTTGCGCAGGACTTCGACCTCGGCTCGCCCGGCTACTACTTCTATTATCCCGCCGTCCGGACCGACGCCGCGGGAGACATGGTTGCGGTCTTCACCGGTTCGTCGAGCACCAGCTTTGCGTCCGTGTACGCGGCCATGCAGAAGGCGGGTGGCGCGGCCAATGAGCTTGGTTATTTCCAACTGGTCGAGCCCGGCAGCTTGCAGTACACGCTTTCGCCGCCACGATGGGGTGATTACTCGGGCGCGAGCATCGATCCCAACAACAATTCAGTCATCTGGATCGCTGGGGAATTCTCAACGGATTACTCGATTTTCGGCTCAATCTGGGAAACCTGGATGGCCAGCATCAACCCCAGTCAGACTCCTTAAGCTGAAGTCGGCACGCCGACAGCGACTCGCATAGTCCTGTCGGAGAGTAAGTTTTGGCGGGCGAGCGGCACTTGGCCGTTCGCCCGTTGAACTTTTTGGAGAGGCGGCGTTTCGAATTTCCGATTGGTCGGGCTATTGGTCAAGACGCGGAGTTACGTCGAGCGCGCCCGGATGCCATCGGTCGCCGCGCCGCTCAAGAATTTGAAGCGAACCAAGCTCAACCGTCGGTTCGACGCCCGCGAGGGTCTCGGCGATCGTGCGGATTACGCCGCGATGGGCCACCATCAGGACGCAGCCACCGTTCGAAATCTCTGCGGGCCACGCGGCGAGCATCCGATGAAGGCCGCGTCTGACCCGTTCGGCGAATGCGCGGCGGTTCTCTCCGCCCGGATAGGTGTAGTCGGGCTCGAGCGGGTTGGCTCTCCATCGCGCGAACTCGCCAGGATAGCGCTCGCGTATTTCTTCGGCGGTCAGACCCTCGAACAGTCCGAAATGGACCTCGGCAAATTCCTCGATCGTGACGATTCCGGCTCCGTTAGTGTCCGTAATCAGCCTGGCTCCCTCGACCGCGCGGCTCATCGGACTTGAGAACACGCGCGCGAAACCCGTTCCGTTCATCCTTGCGGCCAGTTCGACCTTGGCCGCCCCCATCTGCGCGCGTCCGAGCTCAGAGAGCCTCACGTCGGTGCGGCCGTGGTAGCGGATGCTGGATTCGCCCTCAGTCTCGCCGTGGCGCACCATCACGAGCGTGGCATGAACAGAGTTGCGTCCGTCGGACATCGATTTGGCGCGCAATGTATCCTGAGCCGCCGGTCTCTAGCGCGCCTCAAGCGGATTGAGGACCAGTCCGGTCAGCAGCTTCGGATAAAAGTAGGTCGATTTCTCGGGCATCGTGGCTCCCGAGCCGCATACCCGCTCGACGTCGCCGATAGACGGCGGATTCATCAGGAACGCACCGTCCGCGCGCCCCTCGGAAACCGCCGCCAGAGCGCCGCGACCGTCGATAGTGTACTCGATATTGCCGCCCTTTTTCACTTCCTCGCCCTTGATTCCGAAGATGCGATCGAGCACCAGCGCATGCAGGATCGAAACGTCGAGTTCGCGAACCGCGTCCGGAGCGTCGGGCAGCGCCTGCTTGAGAGCGGCGCCCGAGCGAAGGGCAAGAAGTTTGAGGCGCGGGTCGCCACGAAGCGCGACACCAATCGCCCCGCGTCCGCGGCGTGAAAGCTCGGCCAGAAACTTGTCGCGATCTTCGAGTTCGGTCACCTCGAATACCTCGCGAGCGCGCTCGACAAACGAACTTGCCGCGGCAGCGTCGAGTGTGGCGACCAGGCGATGGGTCGGCAGGATGACGAGTCCGGGATCGTCGAACGCCACCAGCGTCATCATCGTGTAATCGTAGGGTCGCACATCTTTCGGGTCGCTCTCGGCCTCGCGCCGCATCCGGCGATAGTTGAGAGCGGTTTCGTAGCGATGGTGGCCGTCGGCGATGAGGATTCGGACGGTATCAAGTGCCTGACGAATCGCCTCGATTTCCGCGGGGTCATCGATCGGGCGAAGTTGGTTGCGGATGCCTAGGTCGTCGACGATATCGGCCGACGGCTGACGCTCGGCGACCTTGCGAATCAACGATGCCAACTCGCGATGCTCGCCCGGGTAGAGGCCGAACACCGAACTGACGTTGGTTTCGAGCGCCTGCAAAAGCCGCAACCGATCCTGCTTGGCAGCGGGAAAAGTCCTTTCGTGTGGCAGGATTCGCCCGCTCGAAAATTCTTCGAGCCTGATTCGCACTATCAGGCCCTCACGCGAAAGCCGGCGACCGTCAACCTCGAAGATCTGCGTGTAAAGATAGATTGCGGGACGCGAGAGCCTGAGTGCGCCCTCACTGCGCCATCGGGTCATCGTTTCGGCCGCGGCACCGTAGCGGTCGGCGTCGCGCGCAAGTTCCAGGCGCACGACGTTGTAAGGGCTTCGCTCGTACAGTTCGTCCTGCTTGTGCGGACCGATCAGGTCGTATGGCGGAGCGACGACGTTGCGCAGATCGCCCACCCGCTCAGGGTCGTAAAGCAATGCCTCAAGCGGTTCTATTCGATGCCCAAGTCCGCTGCTCACTTGTGCGCTCCTCTCGATATGACGGCAGACAGTTCACGCTCGCTCACCGCGCCCGCGCGAATCACGCGGATTCCTTCAGCGCCGCAGGCGACCACCGTGCTCGGCGCCGACGCGCCCAGCGTTCCGCCTTCCAAGTATACTTTCACCTTGTCTCCCAGTGCGTCGCGCGCTTCGCGAAGAATTGCCGCCGGCGGCTCTCCCGAAAGATTGGCGCTGGTCGCGGTGATTGGACCGCCCAGTCC
>JBJKQX010000482.1:0-4277 GCA_046704965.1 Binataceae bacterium (SeqCode) | reverse complement strand
TTCGAGGAAATAGAAGTTGCGGCCGGCATCGGCGAGAAACTCGATCGTTCCGGCGCCGACGTAATTGACCGCCTTTGCGGCTCGCACCGCAACCTCGCCCATCTTCGCGCGCATCTCCGGCGTCACCAGCGGCGAGGGCGATTCCTCGACGACCTTCTGATGGCGGCGTTGAATGGAACATTCGCGTTCAAACAAATGGACGGTGTTGCCGTCCTTGTCGGCGAATACCTGAATCTCGATATGGCGCGGCTTGGGGACGAACTTCTCAACGTAAAAGCGCCCGTCACCGAACGAGGACTTGGCCTCGCTCGCAACGGTGCGCACGATCGAGCCCAGGTCCTTGTCGCTCTCGACCAGCCTGAGCCCTTTGCCACCGCCGCCGGCAGCGGCCTTGATCATGATCGGAAAGCCGATCTTGTTCGCGATTTCGCGTACCTGCTCTTCGGTCTCGAGCGTATCGGGCGAGCCCGGCACCACCGGCACACCGGCGCCCATCATCAGCTTTCGCGCCTCGACCTTGTCGCCCATCGCTTCGATCGCTTTGGGCGGCGGTCCGATGAAGACCATCCCAGCGGCTTCGACCGCGCGTGCGAACCCCGCGTTCTCCGAGAAGAACCCGTAGCCGGGATGGATAGCCTCGGCTCCGGTCTGCTTCGCCGCTTCGATAATCCTCTCGGTATTGAGATAACTTTCAGCGGCAGGCGGTGGACCGACAGGAACAGCGTAGTCGGCTTCGCGCACATGCAGCGCAGCTCGATCGGCGTCGGAAAATAGGGCGACCGATTCGATTCCCAACTCGCGGCACGCACGGATGAGCCGGTCCGCGATTTCTCCGCGGTTGGCGATAAGAATCCGCTTGAACATCACTTTTCCCTGGAATACAACAGCCGGCCGGCAAGCCGGACCGAACCAATCATCCTTCTTATACCGAAACTGTACCTGCGGGAGTAATGCTCCCGCTCCTCGCCACCGCGGTCAGAGCGGTATGTTCCCGTGCTTTCGCGGCGGGTTGGTGTCACGCTTGTTCTCAAGAGCCTTCAAGGCGGTGATCAGGCGCGGGCGCGTATCCCGTGGCATCATCACCTCGTCGATATAGCCGAGCTCCGCCGCCTTGAACGGATTAGCGAACGTGGCCCGGTAGTTTTCCGTCAGCCGGGCACGCTCGGCAACCTGGTCTTCCGCCTTCTGCAACTCGTTGCGGAAGATGATGTTGATAGCCTGCTCCGGACCCATCACGGCGATTTCGCCCGACGGGTAAGAGAAGTTGAAATCGCCCCGAATATGCTTGGACGACATAACGTCGTAGGCGCCGCCGTAAGCCTTGCGGGTAATCACCGTCACTTTCGGCACGGTGGCCTCGCAAAAGGCGTAGAGCAGCTTGGCGCCGTGGCGAATTATGCCTCCGAACTCCTGGGCGGTGCCGGGCAGAAAGCCCGGGACGTCGACAAACGTTACGATCGGAATATTGAAGCAATCGCAGAAGCGGACGAAGCGCGCGGCCTTGACCGAGGCGTCTATATCGAGGCATCCGGCCAGAAATGCGGGCTGATTGGCCACGATTCCGACCGAGTAACCACCCATACGGGCGAAGCCGATCAGGATGTTTTGAGCCCAGTCCTTCTGAATCTCGAAGAAATGTCCGTCGTCCACCACGCGACGGAGAATCTCGACCATGTCGTAAGGCTTGTTCGGATTCTCCGGAACGATCGAATCGAGCTCCACGTCGCGCCGATTAGGGTCGTCGTTGGTCGGGCGGAACGGCGGATCCTCGGTGTTGTTCGAAGGCAGGTACGACAGCAGCTCGCGAATCATCAGGAGCGCGCTCTGGTCGGTGCTCGCCTCCAGATGGCATACGCCGGAGCGCTGCGAATGGGTGTCAGCGCCGCCCAGCTCCTGCATCGAGACTTCCTCGTGAGTGGTCGCCTTGATGACGTCGGGGCCGGTAATAAACATGTACGAGGTGTCGCGCACCATCACGATTAAGTCGGACATCGCGGGTGAATAGACCGCGCCGCCCGCGCACGGACCCATGATGGCCGAGATTTGGGGCACCACGCCGGAAGACAATGCGTTGCGCAGGAAGATGTCGGCGTAGCCCGCGAGCGAGACCACACCCTCCTGGATGCGGGCGCCGCCCGAGTCGTTGAGTCCCACCACCGGGTATCCGTTGCGGGTGGCAAGATCCATTATCTTGCAGACCTTTTCCGCAAACGCGCCGGATAAGCTTCCGCCGAATACCGTGAAATCCTGCGAAAAGACGCATACCTGGCGTCCGTCAACGGTGCCGAAGCCGGTCACCACACCGTCGCCGGGCGTCTTCTTCTCGTCCATCCCGAAGTCGGTGCATCGATGGGTCTTGAACTTGTCGAGCTCGACGAACGATCCCCGGTCGAGGAAAAACTCGACTCTTTCACGCGCTGTCATCCGGCCCGACTGGCGCTGGCGTTTGAGGCGATCGGCCCCGCCGCCCAGCTCCGCAAGCCGTGACAATTCCTGCATCCTGTCGATGTTGTCTTTGAGGCTCATGTTCCCAATAAAAGTTCGCCGGGGCGAAGTCTCGCCCCGAGCGATGACGGCGCGAATCGCGCCACGGAAATAGATATCGTAATAGAGCAGCGGGTTAAAGCCACGAGGGCCCACGCCCGCCGATCCCTTCAGCGGCAATTATTCGCTGGCGTAGGGCTTGAAACCGCGAAATTCGATTTTGTCGCCTGCCTTGATGCCAAATCGTTTGCAAAAACCTGCATTAACTTCAAGCACGTACTTCGAATCGCCCTCAACCGTGAGTAGTCGTTCCGAATATGGCGAGGCGTTGGCCACTATTCCGATTATCCGATCCTTGCCGTTCACGAATATCATATCGAGCGGAATCTCCGTGTTCTTCATCCAGAAACGAACAGGTTTGGCGGTCGGAAACACGAAGATCATGCCCGCATCTCTGTCGAGATGCTTCCGATACATCAATCCTATCTGCCGTTGCGCGGGAGTATCGGCCACCTGGACTTTCACCAGCGCAAGCGTGACGTTCTTTTTGGAGACTACTGCGACGTGCGGGTTGGAGCATCCCGCAGCACCAAGGACAAGCAGGATAAGGCAACCAAAGGCCAGCGAAATCTTCTTCACGCCCGAAGTTTAGCCGTCCGGGCCCATGATCGGGAACAGAAACGACCATCGCTAGCCCTGACGCCGGCGGTGAAGTGTCGAACGCCGGCCGGTGCCGGCAACCATCCGGCCTCATCGCCCCTCGAACTTTGGCCTTCTTTTCTCCAGAAAGGCTCGAACCCCTTCCTTGTAGTCTTCGCTGTCGAAGCATCGCGCGACCATCGCCGAAACCCCGCTCACATCGCGATCCTCCGGATCCTTGAGCGACTCGCGCACGGCAGCCTTTGCCGCCGTCATCGTAAGCGGCGCGTTCAACGCCATCTTGAGCACATAGTCACGGACGACGGTCTCGAGTTCGTCGCGCTCGCAGACACGGTTGACCAGCCCCATCGCGAGCGCTTCGTCAGCCTCGAAAAGCCGTGCCGAGAGCAGGATGTCGCGGGCGTTCGCCGGGCCAACCACGCTGTTCAGCGCGACGACGCCTTGAAGCGGATAGGCAAGTCCGAGCCTCGCGGCTGGGACACCGAAGCGAGTGCCGCGCGCCGCTATCCTGATGTCGCATGAGAGCGCGACCTGCACCCCGCCGCCGATACATACGCCCGAAATCATTGCGATTATCGGCTTCGAGCAGTTCAGCATCGCAGCCCCCGCACGGTCGGGCGCTTCGCGGTAGGCACGTGCCTGTTCAGCATCTGAGCGGAGTTTCGGGAACTCCGAGATGTCGGCGCCGGCGATGAACGCTTCGGCGGTCGCCCCGCGCATCACGATTACCCGCACCTCTGGATCGCTTTCGAGTTCCGCCACTCCCTCGGCGATACGGAGCCACGCTTTCAGGTTGAGCGCATTTCTGACTTCCGGCCGATTCAGAACCAGCCAACCGATAGGAGCCTCATGCCGAACAATCAAAGGATCGCGCGTATTTTCTTCGCTCACGAATTGTTGTTCCTCGCGATAAACTGAGGGCCATGCTGCGCGCCAAATGGGCTTGAGAGCAAGCCCTTCGAGGCATGACCAGGTCCGCCTTCCCGTGCGTCGCGCCATACGACGGTGATTTTCACTTATTCCTATCGAAGAAAAAGCAAATCGAATGCACGTCGACTCGAATTTCGCGATTGGTTCCGACCCACACGCTCGTGCCTCAAACACTATGGTGCGGCAGTTAGTGCAATGTAACA
>JBJKQX010000481.1:0-3783 GCA_046704965.1 Binataceae bacterium (SeqCode) | reverse complement strand
GAAATTACGGTTACGGGGCGAACGATCGGCGAGGAAGCCGATGCCGCATCCGAAACGCCGGGACAGGTGGTGGTGCATCCGCTTTCCGATCCGCTCAAGCCTACAGGAGGGCTGGTTATCCTGAAGGGGAATATCGCGCCCGAGGGATGCGTCATCAAGGTCGCGGGTCACGAGTTCTCGACCTATAGCGGACCCGCGCGCGTGTTCGACGGCGAGGACGCGGCGTTCAAGGCGGTATCGCAGCGCCAAATCAAGGACGGCGACGTGGTGGTGATTCGCTACGAGGGTCCCAAGGGCGCACCCGGGATGCCCGAGATGCTGGGAATCACGGCGGCGCTTGTAGGACAGGGACTGGGCGAAAGCGTGGCGCTGCTCACGGACGGTCGATTCTCCGGCGCAACGCACGGACTGATGGTTGGTCACGTCGCACCCGAGGGGATGGTCGGCGGACCGATCGCGGCACGGCGCGACGGCGATACGATAAAATTCGACATCCCGGGACGGCGTCTCGACGTGGAACTCAGCGACGCGGAAATCAAGGCGCGGCTCAAGGATTGGAAGCCGCCGGCACCGCATTACAAGACCGGAGTGATGGCCAAGTATGCGCAGCTGGTGTCGTCGGCGTCGCGCGGAGCGGTGACCGACCGCGAATAGGAGCAGTCGCAAAAAGGGGGGTCGATGCGATGAGCGGCGGGAGGCGGAAGTCGGCGGTGGGCTCACGGCTGGTACGATTCGCACTCGCGACGGCGTTGGCGATAATGCTGGTGCCGTCGATGGTGCTGGCGTATGGACCCGACAGCAACTGGGAGCAGGTCGGGCCGGGAAGTTCAGGGTCGTCGGGCGACGGCGTAATCGTAAACAACGCTCCGCCGTCGGGAGCGCCGGGGCCGAGGCGTCCCGGAGCGAACGAATTCGTCGCGTGCGGCGAACTGGCGCGTCCCGCGACGCGGCCGTACACGACGATCGAGGCGAGACTCGACAGAATCTGGGGTACGCACTTCCACATTTACCAGTCGGTGGTGCCCAGCGGACCGCATGCGCGCGCCGGCGGATGCATCTTCTACAATCGCAAGTACCTGAGCTTCCTGACCAGCAAGTGGATGGACATCAGGAATCCCGAAGAAGTGAAACCGATGCTCTATGCGATCTTCGCGCACGAGACTGGGCATCTGTACCATCACGATTTCAGCCCGTCGCGCCAGCAGCTTCCGGTAGAAGAGCGAGAACTCGAAGCGGATCATTTCGCCGGATACACGCTCTACCTGCTGCACATCAAGTTCGACGCGGAGCAGCTGGCGCATTACTACCGGCTGGTGGGCGACAATTATTTCGACGTGGCGAACAATCACGGCAGCGGCAGCGAACGGGCGCGGGCGTTCGAGAACGGATACGATCGCGCGCGGCTGGGATTGCCAGAATCGGGCGGCGGTCCGCCGGCAGGTTTCATCAACAAGGAAGATACCGGAACACAGTAGCGAGCCTAAATCGGCTCGTGGCGTTGCGGGTGGGTACGCGTGGGGGAATAATATATCGCGTTACCTCGAAATGAGTACTTTTTCTTCCGCATCAGGAGCTGTCCCGCATCAAGCCGATCCACGGCAGGGTGCCGCCGCACTCGAAGCCTACGGACTGAGCTTTTCCTATAAGGGCGAAAATCAGGCGCTGGCCGACGTGAGCTTTTCGGTCGCGCGGGGCGAAATTTTTGGTTTTCTGGGTCCTAACGGCGGAGGCAAGACGACACTTTTTCGCCTGCTCTCCACGCTGATCCCGATTCAGACGGGCGAACTGCGCGTGCTCGATCAGGACTTGCGCGGGAACACGGTCGAAGTGCGAAGGCGGATGGGAATCGTGTTTCAGTATCCGAGCGTTGACGGAAAGCTGACCGTCTCGGAGAACCTGGCCCATCACGCGCATCTGTACGGTATCAGCGGACGTCGGCTTCGCGAGCGCAGGACGGCAGTGCTGGAGAAGGTCGGGCTTTCGTCGAGAGCGCGCGACCGTGTCGAGACGCTCTCGGGCGGACTCAGGCGTCGGGTCGAACTGGCCAAGGCGCTGCTTCATGAACCGCAACTGCTGCTGCTCGATGAACCGAGCACCGGGCTCGACCCGGTCGCGCGGCGCGAGTTCTTCGACTACCAGCATAAACTGCGCGAAAGCGACGGCGTTACGATCGTGCTGACGACGCATCATATGGAAGAGGCCGACCGATGCGATCGGATAGCGATCCTGAATCACGGACAACTGGTCGCGATGGCGCCGCCGGCCGATCTCAAGAGCCGCGTGGGCGGTGACGTGATAGTGATTCACGCGACCGCGCCCGAGCTTCTGCAGCGCAAGCTGATGCATCAGATGAAGCTCGCGAGCACGATCGTCGCCGGCACGATAAGGATCGAGCGGCCGCGCGGGCATGAGCTGGTGCGCGAGCTGGTCGATTCGTTCGGTGGCGAGATTGAATCGGTGTCGTTCGGAAAGCCTACGCTCGAAGACGTGTTCGTCCATCTCACCGGCAGTGAGTTCTTCAAGTCCCAAGCCGGAGAAGAGTCATGAGCGGGGTGATTCTTCAGGCGGGCACGCTATGGTGGCGCGAAATCGTGCGCTTCATCAGGCAGCGAAGCCGGGTGACGGGAGCGTTCCTTCAGCCGCTGCTGTTCTGGGCGGTGCTGGGCGCGGGAATGACGGCGTCGTTTCGGCCGAGCGGGATGCCCGCTGGGACCAGTTACGTCGAGTATTTTTACCCCGGCGTGATCATGCTGGTGCTGCTGTTCACCGCGATTTTCGGCACGGTCTCGACGATAGAGGATCGGCGCGAAGGGTTTTTGCAGGGCGTACTGGTTGCGCCGGTGTCGCGCGCGACGGTCGTGATGGGTCAGGCGCTGGGCGGCACGACGCTGGCGCTGATTCAGGGCCTCGTGTTCCTGGTGCTGGCGCCGCTCGCGGGTATCCATCTGAGCCTTGCGGCGGTGCTGATTTCGGGCGCGATGATGGCGGTGATCGCGTTCGCACTGACGAGTATCGGGCTTATTATCGCGTGGCGGATGGAATCGACGCAGGGCTTTCACGTTATCGTGAACATGATCCTGATTCCGGTGTGGCTGCTGTCGGGAGCGTTCTTTCCGCAAAGCGGGGTGCCCGGATGGCTCGGATGGCCGATGCGCATCAATCCGCTCACGTACGGGATGTCGGCGCTCAGGCGGGCGCTTTACCTGGGCGAGCCGAATCATTTTCATCCGATTGTCGGGTTCGGATGGTCGATTGCGATTTCGGTCGCGTTCGCGGTCGTGATGTTCACGGTTGCGGCGCGGGTCGCGCGCAGGTCAGCGCCGATATAGGTGTGCGCGAGGCGTTCGGCTCGAAACGTTCGCCGCGTATCAGACGGGATCGAAGTACGGATCGATTCGTCCCTGGAGTCGGAACTCGCGCGCGATCGCGATCCATTTGCGATCGACGCCATGAAGCGGCTCGGGTAATCGCTCGATAGGATAGAAAGCGGCGTCGAGGGCCTCGAGCGGATTCGGAGTAATTTCGCCGTCTTCGACCTCGCACTCGAACAGCATCGAATAGATATGCCGTGCGGGTGAGCCTGCCTTGAGGCTGTCGATGACGGCCATCAGCCTGAGCGGTCGAACGGTGAGGCCGAGTTCCTCGCGCACTTCCTTGATAACATTCTCTGCGGGCGAGACGCCGACTTCGCAGAATCCCGTCGGATACCACCATCGACCGTTGGTCCGCTTCATCATCAGGACATCGTGGCGCCGGTTGAAGACCAACGCACCGACTCCGACC
>JBJKQX010000480.1:0-9064 GCA_046704965.1 Binataceae bacterium (SeqCode) | reverse complement strand
CAACGAGATAGCGCGCATTGGGAAACGTCGGGACCCACTTGTGGTCCTTGAGAACCGTGTTCCATCCAACGTGATCGACGTGCAGATGGGTGCAGATCACATGATCGACCGATTCCAGCTTGCAACCGCTGCGGATGAAGTCGTTGAGGAACGGGCCGCGAAGTTCGTTCCACGCCGGATTGGCGCGTTTCTTGTCATTACCGATGCACGTATCGACGACAATTCGTTTGCCCTGGGACTCGATGAGGAAGGCATGGATTGCCATGTTGAGCTTTCCTTCCTCGTTCGTGAATATCGGGCACAGCCATTCGGCTTCCTTGTTAATGTTCTCAGGCGTGGCGTCCGGAAGCAGCCAGGCTCCGGGCCATGCCGCCTCACTCTCCACGATCCGGGTTATCTTGACATCGCCGAGTTGCCATTGGTTCATCTCGCGAGCTCCTGAACTTGGATATTCGCGAACCTTATCCTGTGGCACACCGATCGGACAAACCCATTGTGGCGCTTGGGATCGGCGAGGCGGCGGGCGGATTCAGGCGCAAATTGATGCATCGCGGCCCGATCGGACGCGAATCAGACGCGGGGAGGCTCGACGCACATCCGCCGTACCACATCGAGGATAATATCGGTGCCGCGCTCGAACGCCCTGCGGCTTACACTTTCGTCGGGCTGATGCGCCTGCTCCAGGTCGCCCGGGCCGCATATGAACGAGGCGATCCCCGAACTTGCCAGACGCCCGCCGTCGGTGACGAAAAGCGCGCCGCTCGACTCGGTCGCCCCGGTTGCTTCGAACAGCGCCGCTTCCAGAGGAGTGCCACGCGGCGAGTTGAGCGACGGCACCATCATCGGAGCCGACAAGTCTATACGTGCGCGGAATTCACCGAGCGCGTAGTCGTGCGTATCTATCTGCGCGATCCTGTGCTCGATTTCGCGATAAGGCGCGAGTGGATCGGTGTCGGGCAGCGATCGATAGGTAACTTTGGCGATGCATCGCTCCGCTATCATGTTGGTGGCGACGCCGCCCTCGATGATACCCACATTGAGTACGTCGTACGGAGACTCGGCAAACACCTTCGCGAATCGCTCGTCGCGCCTGAGCGCCAGCTCGCGCTGGAACGAGCCGATCGCTTCGAGCACCTTGCCCATCACGGCGATCGCGTTGACGCCACGGTCGGGAGCGCTGCTATGACCACCACGGCCGTGAACGGTTATCTCGAAACCGACGATACTCTTGTGCGCGTGACACACCTGGTACGAAGTGGGCTCGCCAATCCATGCAAGCCGCGGGACCGGGACCTCGCCAAGCAGACTCGCAAGTTCCGGCACAGCTTTTTCCGCCCCGATACATCCGATTTCCTCGTCCGCGGTGAACACGAAAACCAGCGGCCGGCGAAGACTCCCGCTCTCAAGCTTCGAAGCGACGTCGAGACATTGGGCGATAAACGCCTTCATGTCCGAGGTGCCGCGACCGTAGATGCGATCGTCCTCAACCTCCATCACAAGCGGCTTGCGCGTCCATCCGGGCTGACCCTGGAAAGGAACCGTGTCGATATGCCCCGAAATGATCAGACCATCGGCAACCGCAGGGCCCATCGACGCCACCACGTTTGCCTGCGCAACGCCGTCAATATCTATCCGCTGAAGGACGACTCGGAGTCCAAGCGCTTCGAGGCGATCGGCGAGAAATTCAGCCGCCGGCAGGTTGCTGCGGGAGCTGACCGTATCGAACGCAATCAGCTTGCGGGCTATCTCATAGACTGATTCGGGCATAGGGATAACCGCATGCAAGCCTAGCAGGTTGCGCCGCGGATTTCCCTACCGAACGATTGTAAGCGCTAACAGCGCCGCGAGAGGCCGTTCACAGCCCGTAAAGAACGCGCGTCCAGATCGTCACGAGCGTTTCGATAGCAGAGTCATGGTCGCTTTGCGTCCCGCGGCCAAAACGATCCATCAGGTACTGCTCATTCATGAGGACCAGAGCCGAACTGACCTCCAGAGCATCCATCGGTTTCATCGCACCGCGTTCGATACCCATCCGGATGCGGCTCGAGGACGCTTCTACCAGTCGTTCGATGGTAGCGCGATGGTTCCGCTCGACTTCCTCGTTCTGCGAAGCCGCGTCGGCCATCGCGCGCAACAGGTAGCCGTCGTGCGCATACAATCTGACCAACCTCTCGGCTGTGCGCCTGAGCTCAGCTACCGAATCGTCCGCACTTTCCATCCATTGCTGGGCGATCGCGTATGTGGATTCGGCAAGTCGGTCCACGAGCTTCACAACCAGTTGATGGCGGTCGCGAAAGTACTCATAGAACGATGGACGCGAGAGGCCCGTGCGCGACATTACGTCCTCGATCGTCATGTCGCGAAACGGATGTTCTTTGAGAAAGGCTTCTGCCGCTTCGAGAATTTCGTTTTCAGCGGCCTCCGGTCTGCGTCTGCGCCGTCTGGGCCTGTCCTTGTGCTCCACGCCCAAACGAGCACCTCCCTCCGTACGACCAGCGCCGCTATCGCATGTCTCGTCCATAGTAAGGCCCGAGCGATCCGAAACTCAATCGCTCCCTTTGCTGCGTACCTATAAACGACGAGAAAATCGTTTCCGATCCTCCGACCCCAATTACCCTTATAGCGTCGAGCAAATCTTAGGAAAAGGGTTAAAGGCCAAATCTTTGGAACCAACGCTCAGAGCGAATGATAAAGTTCGTCGTGCTAACTGGCTGTCAGGGCGAGCCCGTACAGAGTGCGACAGAGTGCTGTTTCGACGCAGCGGCCGGACGCCGGCTGTTCAGTCCGCGCTTTTCATGACACGGCCGGAATTCTGCCGCCTCGTCACGGACGCCACCCGATCCGGGACCGATCGCTCAAGCTCGTCGAGCCAGACCTCCGCTTGGCTGTCGCTCGGAGCGCGATAGTCGCCCCGGGGCGAGAGCGAACCGCCCGAACCGACTTTTGGTGCGTTGGGGATGCAGCTGCGCTTGTACTGGCTCAACTTGAAGAAGCGCTCAATAAAGGAACGAAGGTGTTTCTTGATCTCGCCGATATTGTAGCGATGGCGCCCCTCGGGCGGGATGTCGGGCCATGAGGCGCGCTCCGGATCGTCCCACGCGCAGTGGGCGAGAAACGCAATTTTCGAAGGCCGGTAGCCGAACCTGACGGTGAAGTAGAGGCTGAAATCGTGAAGCTCGTAAGGCCCGATGATCTGTTCGGTGTCCTGCGCCGGACCGACCGAGTCGCTGTCGCCGGGAATCAGTTCGGGGCTTATGGGTGTGTCGAGAATATCGAACAGTACCTGGCTCGTTTCGCGTCCGAGACGCTCACTCTGCGCGACCCATCGGATAATGTGCTGAATAAGGGTCTTGGGCACGCTCGCGTTGACGGCATAATGCGACATCTGGTCGCCGACACCGTACGTGCACCATCCGAGCGCGAGTTCGCTCAAATCGCCCGTCCCGACCACCAGCGCACCATTCATGTTGGCGAGACGAAACAGATGACTGGTGCGTTCTCCCGCCTGCACGTTTTCAAATGTCACGTCGTAAACCGGCTCCCCGCGACCGTAAGGATGCTCGATGTCCTTGAGCATCTGGACCGCGCTCGGGCGGATGTCCAGCTCGCGCGCCTCGCAACCGATCGCATTCATCAGGCGGCGAGCCTGTTCGAGCGTGCGCGCGCTGGTCGCAAACCCGGGCATCGTGTAGGCGAGCACATTGGAGCGCGGGTAACCCAGGCGGTCCATCGCTTGCGCGCACACCAGCAACGCGTGAGTCGAATCAAGACCGCCCGAGACGCCAATCACGACGCGCCGGATGCCAGTCGAGCGAAGCCGCTTCACGAGACCCTGCACCTGTATCTCGTACACCTCGGAGCATCGCTCGTCCCGCCGGGAGGGGTCTGAAGGAACGTAGGGAAAGCGCTCGTAGGTTCTGAGCGGAAGAAGTTTACCCGAGCGCGACAGCTGAAGCGGAACCTCCACGGTCCGAAATTGCCGGATCTCGTGATGCGCGTGGCGGACCGACTGACCGAAACTATTCTGGCGCATGCGTTCCTGCACCAGCCGCTCAAGGTCTATCTCCGACGTCACCAGCTGTGCCTCATCGGAGAACCGGCGCGACTCGCCGAGCAGATTCCCGTTTTCGTAAATCAGCGCGTCGCCATCCCATGCCAGGTCGGTCGTCGATTCGCCCGGACCCGCCGCGGAATACAGGTACGCGGCGAGGCATCGGGAGGATTGCCCCGCGGCGAGCATATGCCGGTAATCGGATTTCGCGACGGTTACGTTTGAAGCCGAAAGATTCAGCAACACAGTCGCTCCGGCGAGCGCCGCATACGAAGAAGGCGGAATCGGCACCCACAGGTCCTCGCATATCTCCACATGGAGGACGCAGTCGGGCTGGTCTTCAAGGCGAAACAGGAGCCGGTTGCCGAACGGCACGTCACGCTGGCCGAGGATATCTATCGCGTCGCGATGGGCAACGTCGGCAGGCGTGAACTGCCTCATCTCGTAAAATTCGCGGTAATTCGGCAGATAGGTCTTGGGAACGACACCAAGGATGCGCCCGCGGGCAAAGACGACGCCGCAATTGTACAGAAGCTGGTCGATACGAAGCGGAAGCCCGACGACGCCGATTATCGAAAGATTTCGGGTCTCGGCGACAATCCTCCCAAGCGCGTCAAGGCATCCATCCAGCAGCGCGCGCTGCTGAAAAAGGTCGTCACACGTGTAAGCCGAAAGGCCGAGCTCGGGAAAAAGTGCGATCGCACTCTTCTGGTCGACCGCCTGACGGATAAGCGCAAGCGTCTCCGCTCCGTTGAAGGCGGGATCCGCCACTCGCAGAGTGGGAATGCCGACCGCCACTCTTACCAGGTCATGGTTGTAAAGATTGAAAAAGTCTCGATCCGGCTTTGCCACGAAATTCCTGCCTGACGTCTTTTGTCCCGGCCAGAACAACCTGCGCGCTCTTGCCGGCCTTGCATCGCCGTCGACGACGTCGAATGCACCTCCAGAATACGGGTATATAACGGCTCGGCATGCAAAAGAAGCTGTAAATCAGCCGCCGGTCACGCCGCCCGCAAGGTTCGCGGGCGGGCCGATCAAGTCTGACCGCGGGCAGGAAGCAAAGTTTCCCTGTTCGATCGCGCGGCCTCAGCTTGAGATTTACACCTAGTGAGCGACTTCCTGCGCCTGCGCCGCCCGCAAACGCCCTGGTCCGGTTTCGGGCAGCACGAGAAAAGAGATGATTGCTATCGGCTGCACCACCAGCGTACCCACCAGAACCGCCTCGAGTCCGACTCCGGGAAGCCCGGCAATAAAACCACCAACCACCGGCGACACGAACGCAAAGCCGTATCCCGCTCCGAATACCACTGCCAGCGCGGCGCCAACCCGAGCCGGGGTCATGTCCGGGAGCTCCATCACCAGAGTTGCCATCGCGCCCAGATGCGCGGAGGCTCCCACGCCGAACAGCACCAGCGCGATAGTCACGAGGCCTCTGTCGGGCAACAGCACCGTTCCCAGACACCCAATCAGCATCAGGCTCATCACCGGCCAAAGAAAAGGCTTTCGATAACCCGTCACCGTGGTCAGCAGTCCGCCACCAAGAGCGCCGAAAATACCGGCTATAGGCAGCACAGACGTAAGCCCTCCGGCTTCCGCCAGACTCATGGCCCGAAAATGAACGAAGAAGCTTGGCAAAAAGGCGCTATAGAGCTGAAACACCCACATCGCGGCGGAGAATGCCACGGTGACGAGTATCACCGGCCGCATCCTGAGCACGTCTCCCATCGGCGCGCCGCCCGCGCTCGACGCTTCGGCTCCGCCGACCTCCAGGGTTGGTTTCTCCGGCTGGCGTCCCAACACGGTCCACAGCAATGCGACCACGGCGACGGCGATCCCGTAAACGAGCAGCGCCTGATGCCACGACGAATGAAGTTTCGAGTAAAGCGGAGCGGTGACACCGAAGGCGATCGCGATACCGATATAGGAAAACGCGTAGTTTACGGTGTTGATATACGGCCACTCGCTTTCCGCGAACCACTCAACCACCAGTGCTCCAAGCGGCGGTATCATGAGGCCGAAGCCAAGCCCTTCAAGGATGCGACAGGCGAGCAGCGTTCCAAAGCCGCCGGCATATCCGCTAAGTATCGTCCCGATCGCCATCGCCCACACGCCGCAGAGCATAGTGCGCATCAGTCCAAGGCGTTCGGCGATCAGCGCTCCTCCAAAGGAAAAAATCGCGATACAGAGCGCGATTATTGAAATAATAAGCCCCGCCTGGGTGAGACTTATTTTCAGATCGTTGACAATTGGAGTGAGGACTGCGGCGGGAGCCAACCAGACCAGAGTCTGACTGAGCAGAGCCAGAAGCAAAAGACCCTCAATTACCCACCTGTAAGGCGACGGGTTATTCGACTGCCCCATTTCGTATCTCCCCTAGCGCGCGGATAACACACTACGTTTGTCCGCGTCAAAGCGCTTTTTCGATGAAGCGAAAGCCGGATGATTATCGTGCCCCTGACTCACAAACCGGCTGGGAATCCTGCCCGCGTATGCCCCGCAAAAACAAGCGCCGGTGCACATAGCACCGCCGCCACCATCCCGAGCCGCTTGCGGCTCGCGTGCGCCGCTTCAAGCGACCGCAACAGCCCGAGCTTGGGACTTGTTAACGGGTAAAGGTAAAGCAACAGCCATGCCTTTCGCGATTTCGGACAAAATCGTTCCACGTCAAGATAAATCCCAAGGAAGGTGAAATCAGGAAATGGTGCCTTAGGCGTCAGATGGTGCCAACAGCGACGCTTCTTACAGCGTCAGCAAAGATCAAACTTGACGAAGGGAGAAACGCGAAAAGGACCGGAAGGCACGAGAGAACACGTCTGCGCTCCGAAACAGCGGCGCAGAAAAACATCCGGTCCAGTCAGTCGGGTTTAACGATGACTCTGTGGCTGACTACGCGGGCCGAATCAGATCATCTTCGCCATGAGGCCAGCCAACGCGGCTTAAGGTCGGCAAGCCAGTCCCACCTATAGTACGGCTCGCCTACCCTGGTCGCCTTGTCGATCACGTTGCTGCCACAACCGCGACAGAACACATACGGAACCCGGATACCCTGAGGCAGCATGGGCAGCGCGACCAGCACCTTTTCGCCGATGAACGCGGTCGAAGTGTCAACCAATTGATCCAAGCGGCGATTTACCGCGGCAACCATGACCTTCGACCCGATGAAAATCCGCGCGCCGGAGACGAGTCGCGGCGACAGGATGCCCGGGTCGACGACCGGAAGCACAACGCGGAATTTCTCGCCATGCTTGCGCGGCTCGTCGAAATCCCTGCCGCAACAGCAGCATCGAAGATCGCTCAGCCGGAACCCACCTGCCAGCAGAAAGCAGCTTACCTTCCTCTGGCTGAAGGTCCGGGAGTTTCGCGGCTGCTCGCTCGCAACCCGCCGGTGCATCAGATTAGGCCCGTGGTTCGCTCTCCGCGGGGCTTGGCCTAACCCTCATGCATCGACGGCTTGGCTTCTCTCAACGGCACGACCCAGTCCCAGACATAGTGCTTGCGCGCCTCCTCGGACTGGATACGCTCCATGATGTTGTCGCCACAGGAAGCGCAAAAGAAGTAGGGCCGACCGGCACTCGCCACAGCGGCGACCAGCGCCTTCTCGCCGCCGGTGCCCGGCGCGAAACCGCTCCCGCAGCAGTTGCAATTCTCGGTAAGCACCTCGACTCGATTAACGACGAGGTAGTTGTTTGCGGGGTTTTCGCCCTCCACGGTAATCCTCCTAAAACAAATTCTCCAGAACACTGTGAGAACCACCAAAGGAGGCGCCGACGCGATGCTTTCCCCAGCCTAGAACAAAGGCGCTGCTCCTTTGCGGATTTAAGTGCGTCATATCATGCATTTGGCAATTTTGGGAGAGCATCGAGGGGTCTGTCCAAAGATTGCGATTCGAAGCATCCTGAAGTCTGGCATGCCTCAGCTCCCTTTTTCCACCTAACGTAAGCTTTTTCTATCCCTTTTCATCACTGCCGACGCGACACTTTCATATTCTCGTCATATTATCGCCCAATACGCCCCTTATCGCATCAGCCAATAGCGCGAAGCGTGGTTCCGCCCGCGATCCGATCGGTCAGGGGCACTCGCGCCTAGTGACATTCGGCGCGGACCTGCGCTACTTGTCTGCCCGGGAGAGAACGCCATGGCTGGAACTCAAAGCGCAACTCCGTCCGACAGGTCGCTTGAGGTGCTCGCGCAGTGGGACAAGCGTCTGCGCGAACACGTCAGGCATCTGATAAACGACGAACTCATCACCGAACACGCACGCGATCCGCTCGGACAGCATAGCGACGCACTGGAACGCGTCCTGAATTATCTGCGCCGCGCCCCGCAGCAGGGCAAGTACGGGGTCCTGTCCGTCGTCCCGTTTCGCGAATATCGAATAGTCGTGCTGAGCGGCGCGCGCGGGGCAAGCTCGCGCTTTCTGGACGACCGCGTCTTCGCGACCGAGAAGGAGGCCCTTCACGCCGTCTTCCTCGAAAGGATCAAGGAGCTCGCTCATGACTGACAAGTCGCAGGAACGCGTCGTACCCGCCAAACGAATCGACGGATACACGGACAGGATGAGCGTGGCGCCGGGCGAGCGAATCCGCTTCATGGTAAGTTGCCAGGGCGTTGACAATTACCGGGCGGATATCGTCCGCCTCATACATGGCGACTTGAATCCCGAAGGACCGGGGTTCAAGGAAGCGGACGTCGAAACCGCCGTAAACGGCGAGTATCGTGGCCGCCATCAGCCGATCCATCCGGGGTCGCATATCGAAATCTCCGACCCGTCCGGAAAGCTGAATTTGACCTCGGCGCTCTCGCTCCACGCCTTGATCATGCCGACCACGCCGCAGGCGGGATACCAGGGAATCGTTACGCGATGGCGCGGCGACAGCGGGGCCGGTTACGCTCTGATGATAGACGAGTCCGGGCGACTCGCGCTCCGGCTCGGCGACGGAAAGGGCAAGTCCGCAACAGTCAGCGTCGAGGGCGGTTTCATCCCCTGGACATGGTACTCAGTCGGCGCGAGTT
>JBJKQX010000479.1:0-8870 GCA_046704965.1 Binataceae bacterium (SeqCode) | reverse complement strand
GACCGAGCATCTCCTGCACAGCGCGAAGATCCGCGCCGCCCTCAAGCAGATGAGTCGCGAAGCAGTGGCGCAGCGTGTGTGGGCTGACCCATGAGAGTCGCCGATCGCCCGCGGCCCATCCCTTGAGCGTCTTGAAGAATGCTTGTCGCATCATCGGTTTTCCGAGCCGGCTAAGAAACACGTAGGGCGACGGCTTTGGCTGGCGCCGATTCTTGCGCGCGGGTGCGTCGGGCGCGTCCGAGGCCGCCTGATGCCGATGCGCCAGGTATTCCCTGAGCGCTTTCGTCGCCGCGTCGCCCATCGGCACCATCCGTTCCTTGTTTCCTTTTCCGAACACCACCACGACGCCGGCGGCCGGGTTCACCTGCTGAAGCTTGAGCGAGATCAGTTCGGAGACCCGAAGCCCGCATCCGTACGCCATCTCCAGCATCGCGCGGTCGCGAAGCCCGCGCACGGTCGAGCAATCGATCGCGTCTATCAGCATCGCGACGTCTCGCTGCCCGAGCGTTCTCGGAAGCGGTCGCTCGCGCGTGCGAAGCTTGAGCGCAGGCGCTGGGTCGCGCTCCAGGATGCGCCGATCGACCATCTCGCGGGCAAGTCCGCGCAGGCTCGACAGATGGCGGCGCTGGCTCGACGGGGCAAGACCGCGCTCAGCGAGAGTTTCGAGATAGGCGGTCAGCGCGCGCCCGTCAAAGTCGCGCGGCTCCAGAGCCTCGCGCACGCAATAGTCCTGAAAGTCGCGCAAGTCGCGCGCGTAGCCCTCGAGCGAATGGCGGCTCAACCCGCGTTCAACGGCCTGGCGAGCGAGGTAGCCGTCGATGATCGCGTCCCAGTCGGCGATGCTCACGCGGTGGGACTCTCCGCTGCGTCCTCGGTAAGGCTCGCGACCAGCTTCGCCTTGATCTCGCGGATTCGTTTCGGGTCGGTGATTCTTCTGCCCTTGCGGTCGGTTAGGTAGAAGACGTCAAGCGCCTGATCGGCGTTGGTGGAGATGCGGGCGAGATGGATGAGCAGGCCGAGCGTGAACAGCGTATGGGTAATCGCGAACAGAAGACCGACGCGGTCCTGCGTAAAGACGTCGAGGACCGTGTACTGGCCTGAGGTGCGATTGTCGAGGCTGACCTCGGTCGGGAGACGGCGCACGAATGTTTCGCGCGCGGCGCGCACGTGATGGGCCGACCCAACCAGCTCTCCGATATCCTGTTGGCCCGTCAGCGCGCGTTCCAGATCACGTTCCACCCGATGCCATCGATCCTCGTCCAGCGCGATCGCGCCCGTCGCTCCCTGATGCGACACGCGAAACACGTCAAGCGCGATGCCGCTGGCGCGGGTCGTAATCCTGGCCGACAGGATGTTCATGTTGTTGGCGGTGAGGGCACCCGCGATCATCGAGAACAATCCCGGACGATCGCGAGTGACCACGATGAGCTCCGAGAACTCGAGTTCGCGGAAGTGCCGATGGCGGCATACCAGCGCAGCGTCGCCCAACGCGCGCATCAGGTCGAAATGAAGCGGTATGTCGGCCGGGCGGGCGGTGAAAAAGTAACGCACCGGCATCTCGTCCACGAAAGCCTTGATGTCGCGCGGCTTGGCTCCCGTCTTGGTAAGCTGCTCCCTGACCTCCGCCTTCACCACGGCAAGTCGCCGTGCCGGCTCCACCGCCTCGCGATGGCCGTGTTCGAGCAGTCTGAGCGCCTTCATGTAGAGCTGCGAAAGCAGCATGTCGCGCCAGTTGTTGTACACGTTGGGCGCAACCGCGCGCATGTCGGCGAAGGTGAGCAGGTAGAGCGCCTTCAACCGATCGATCGAACCGACCTGGCGGGCAAAGTCCGCGACAATGAGTTCGTCTTCGAGGTCTCCCTTTTGCGCCACCTGCGACATCATCAGATGATTCCGCACCAGGAAGACCACCATCGCGGTCTGCTCGCGGTCGAGCCCCAGCCGGCGGCATACTCCCGCGGCAAGTGTCGCTCCGCGCTCATGATGGTCATGGCCATGGCCTTTGCCGATGTCGTGCAAGAGCAAGGCAAGAAAAATCAGCGCCAGGAAATCCACCTCGCGAGCCACTTCGGTCAGCAGCGCGTTGGGTTCCTTGAACTCGCCCGAACGGAGCCGTTCAAGCTCGTTTATCGCGGCCAGCGAATGCCGGTCCACGGTATAGATGTGGTAGAGGTCGTGCAGCACCCGGGCGTACAGGTTGCCGAATTCGGGAATTATCGCCCCGAGCACGCCCGAGCGATGCATCGCTTCAAGCGTTTCGGCGACCCTGGAATCCGCCCCGAGAATCGACATCAGTGCCGCGCCCACGCGCGGGTCACGGCGCATCGAGTGTTTAATCAGCCCCAGGTTGTCGCGCACCATCTGGTAGGCGCTGCCCGACAGCTCGACTTCGTGCGCCTGACAATCCGCGTAAATGGTTATGAGGTTTACCGGGTCGTCGCTGAACAGTTCGGAGTCTGCGATGCCGATAAGGTTCTGATGGATGACGACGCCGGGTCGGATCTTGCGCGTAAGGCGCCGTCCGAGCCATCCGCCCTGTCCCTCGACCACGCGCGCGATCAGACCTTCGGAGAAACGCACTATCGTGCTCGCGTGCTGATAGTACGTCCGCATCAGAATCGCGCTAGCGGTCTCGTTGCGCGACGGCTTGAAGCCGAGCCCGGGCGCGATACGTTCCTGATACTCGAAGGTGAGATGGTCGAAATGCCGGCCCGAGAGGAAGTGAAGCGAGTTGCGGACCCGGAACAGGAAGTCGCGCGCCTCCAGCAGCTCTGAAAGTTCGTTCTGGGTGATGACGGCCCGTTGCACCAGTTCCTGAAGTTCGTGGACCTTGTACTTCACCTTCGCCAGCCAGAGCGCCGTATGCAGGTCGCGAAGGCCGCCTTCGCCCTCCTTGATATGCGGCTCCAGCAGGTAGACCGAATCACCGTAACGCGCATGACGCTCGCGGGTTTCCTCGAGTTTGGCCTTGAAGAATCCCTGCTGGTCGCGGTTTAGAACCTCGGTAATCAGCAGTTGGTCGAGCTCTTCCGAGAGCGCACGGTCGCCGGCCAGATAACGGGAATCAAGGATTGCAGTTTTTTCCTTGAAATCCTCTTTTGCCAGCCGCATGCATCCGCGCGGATTGCGCATCCCGTGGCCGACGATCAAGCCCGCGTCCCAAAGGGCGTGGAGTAGTATCTCGGTCACTACTTCGGCGTATGGGCCGCGTTTGGAATCGTGCAGAAAGACCAGGTCGATATCGGATTGGGGGTTTAGCTCGGCGCGTCCATAGCCGCCGCGGGCGACTACCGCCAGGCGCTGATGAAGCTTCGTAAAGCGATGTGAGTGCTCGGCGTCGGCGTAGCGATAGAGCGCGCGTATCAGGTCGTCGATCGCTTGGGTGAATCCGACGACGATTTCGGTGCCGCTGGCCCCGGCGAAGTGGCGCTCGGAAAGCTCCTCGCGTATCGAGTCGAGGTAGGCGCGCGCAATTCTGCCCGGCTTGCGCGATTTCTCGATCGCGCCCAGCAGCGCGTCTTCGCCTCGCGGCGCCGATGCGACTTCGCGGCCCTTTGCCGCTTCTGATGGACTACTTGCGCTGCTCACAGATGCCCCATAGCCGCGTCGAGGCTTAGATAATGCACGATAGCCTGCGCGATCCCTTCGGCGAGAACCGTCTGATAGCGCGCCGTGGCAAGTTCCGCCGCCGAATGGGGATTCGAAAGAAATCCACACTCTACCAGCACCGCCGGCATATTGGCACCGACGAGTACATAAAAGGGCCCTTTTCTCGCTCCCAGAGCGTGCACGTTGATTCCCAGTTGCGTGTCAAGATCGCGGACCGTCTGCGTCTCGATCATTCTGGCCAGCGCGGCCGATTGTTGCGCTTTATAATTCTGCCGAAGGTCCGCAAGGATATAGTTTAAACTGGAGCTGGTCGCCGGGCCATAGCCGTCCGCAACTCCCTGATTCTCCATCCGCGCCAACCGGATCGTCGCCCGATCCGTCGTGTTGTTGAGATAGAAATCCTCGATTCCCGTGGTCTGAGTATCGGGGCTCGAATTCAGATGGATCGAGACGAAAAGGCTCGCGCGAGCCTGGTTGGCGAGCCGGGTTCGCTCGGGCAGGCTCACGTAGTAGTCGCCGTGGCGCGTCAATTCGGCTCGCACGCCGCGCGCTTCGAGCTGGGCCTTGACCCGGCGCGCAATCTCCAGTGCGAGAGTCTTTTCGTCGATACCCGAGGCGGAGTGAGTACCCGGGTCGCGTCCGCCATGCCCGGGATCGATCATCACAAGCGGGGGTCTCACAGGCCGAGTGGCTGCGCGCGATATCTCGGGCTCTCGCGGTTTGACCAGGGCCGGCTCGGGAGCGGCCTGCACTACCGCACCGGCGTGAGCGATCCGAGCGGGTCGACCGTTGCCGGTAATCCGCGGACGCAAACGAGCGGGGTTGGCGCGCGGCGAAGCCGGCCCGCGCCGCGGCGACGAAACCGGGGCGGCCGTGGGCGCTCCTGCGCTTCGCTCGCCATAGGCGAGAATCGGTGCGGCCAGGTCCGGAACCTCACCGGCGGGCGCAAATCGTACCAGGATTTGATGCGACAGGCGTCCGATCGCGTAATCGACCTTGCCGCTGGCCTTGATAACGATTCTGGCCTGCGTCGGCGCGACGTTGAACGCGCGCACCATCGCGATCGGCGCTTTCTCGCGTCCGAAAAACGGGCGTGGCGGAATATCAACGACGGTGTTGGCGAGGTCGACCCAAAGCTCACGCCCGTGCCGGGAAAGATCGAGTTGCGGGACGCGTCCTCTTACCTTGAAACGGAGCTCCGTAACCGGGCCGCTATGGGTCAGCGACCCGTAAACTATCGCGGCGGGCGGTGCATCCGCGGCCCGCCGCGCGCTCGCGGCGAGCAGAGGCGTCGCGACCGTCGCCATCAATGTTGCCGCCGCTTTCGTCCTTACCGTTGTTACCCAGCCGCTCCGCACCACAACCGCTGTCGTATATTCAATCGCCTCGGCCGCCGCGAAGCTTCGCAACTATCGCGGCAAGCGTGTTTATCGCCTCGATCGGGCTCATCCGTTCGACGTCCAGTGACTTGAGTTCCTCGAGCAGGCGGTTATGCGCCGGCGCGAACAGTCCGAGCTGAACGCTCTCATCCCTGCCGCGGGCGTCGTGCGCGAGACGGGCCTTTCCGCCTTCGTCGAGTTCGCCCTGTTCGAGATTTGCGAGAATCTGGCGGGCGCGTCCGATGATACTTTGGGGAAGTCCCGCGAGTCGCGCCACTTCGATTCCGTAGCTTCGCGAAGCGGGCTGCTCGACGACGCGTCTTAAGAAAAGCACCTCTCCACCCCACTCGCGCACCGCCATGCTGAGATTCTTCACCCTGCTTTTCTCTCGTGCAAGGTCGGTAAGCTCATGAAAATGGGTTGCGAAAAGCACCTTGGCGCGGGTCGAATCGTGCAGATACTCGGCCACGGCCCACGCGATCGCAAGCCCGTCGAAAGTGCTTGTGCCGCGACCAACTTCGTCGAGCAGAAGCAGGCTCCGTTCGCTCAGGTCCTGAAGCAGGCGCGCCGTCTCGCGCATCTCGACCATGAAGGTCGATTCGCCGCGCCTGAGTTCGTCGCGCGCGCCGATTCGCGTCAACACCCGATCGGTCAGGCCCATCCGGGCTTCGGTCGCGGGCACGAAACTGCCCATCTGGGCCATGATCGCTATCAGCGCGACCTGGCGCAGGTAGGTCGACTTGCCCGCCATGTTGGGGCCGGTGATGAGCAGCAACTGGCGTCCGTCGGAGTCGACGTCGAGGTCATTGGGGACGAATTCACCGCTCTTCATCCCGGCTTCGAGCACCGGATGGCGTCCGTCGCGCACTGTCAGCCGAAGCCCGGTGTCGAGCGCGGGCCGCACGTATCCGCGCCGCCGCGCGACTGCCGCAAGCGACCGGAGAGCGTCGAACTCGCCAACCGCCCGCGCGGTCGAAAGCAGCGAGCCGCTTCGGGTCTGAAGGTCGCGCTGGAGTTTCGCGAACAGTTGCAGTTCGAGTTCCTTGAGCCCCGACTCGGCGGTGAGGATTTTGCGCTCCAGTTCCTTGAGCGCTGCCGTAGTGAAACGCTCCGCCGCGACCAGCGTCTGCTTGCGCTCGTACTCGTCCGGCACGCGTTCCAGATGGGTCTTGGTGACCTCGATGTAATAGCCGAACACCTGGTTGTAGCGGACCTTGAGCGAGGGAATCCCGGTGCGCTCGCGTTCCGAGGCCTCGAGTTTCGCCATCACCTGCCGCGCGCCCGACGCGAGCGAGCGCAGTTCGTCGACTTCCGCGTTGAAACCGGGCCGGATCAGATTTCCCTCGCGCGCGGAGACGGGCGCGTCCTCGCTGAGCGTATGCTCTATCCGGCGCGCAAGCTCGGGCTCGGGTTCGAGACGCGCCGCGATATCGCCAATCAGGTCGCTTTTGAACCCTCCTAGGGTGGTCTTGAGCGTCTCGACCGCGTCGAGTGCCTGCGCAAGCCTGAGACAATCACGTGGCGACGCGCGCAGACTTCCGATTCGTCCAGCCAGACGCTCCAGGTCGCCGATTCGTTTGAGCGACTCGGCCAGCGCACCGCCCAGGTCGGCGTCGAACAGTTCCTCGACCGCGTCGTGACGGCGACTGATCGGTTCCAGACCCAGCAACGGATAGACGACCCAGTTGGCCATCGTTCGCGCGCCGACCGCGGTCAGGGTTTCGTCGAGCACCGAGAGCAGAGAGCCGCGGCGGGTTCCGTCCGAAGACGTGACCAGCTCCAGATGGCTGCGCGTGACCTCGTCGACCATCATGTATTCGGTCGCGCGGTAAAATTGCGGCGCTCCCAGATGGCCAAGGTCGTGGCCGAAAGTCTCCTCGACGTAGGAAACCGCAACTCCTGCGGCTGATACCGCTCCAGTCGGCAGCGGCGGCGATATCTCACCGAAACGCCGCGTGAGCGCCTCGCGCGAGGCGTCCGGACCGAAGCGCATCGGGTCTACTTCCGAAAGCGGGCATCCGACGTCGGCCAGCGCCTCACGGAGCTTCTCATTCTCACGCGGTAGAACTATTTCGCGCGGCGAGAGTCTCGACGCTTCCTCATGCAGCCCGGCCGCGGTGGCCGTTTCCGTGACCATGAATTCGCCCGTCGACACGTCCAGCGCGGCCATCCCGAAGCCGTCCCCCGACGCCGACGGCGCAACCACCACCAGGAAGCTCTTCTCGGCCGCCGTCAGGACCATCTCTTCGCCGACCGTGCCGGGCGTGATCACCCGTACTATTCGTCGCGGCACCAGCGCTCCGCGCCCGGCCGTGCTCGCGGCGGCGCCGTCAGCGGTCTGCTCGCAGATAGCGACCTTGTGACCGGCTTTGACCAGCTTGGCGATATAAGGTTCAGCCGAATGGTACGGGATGCCGCACAGCGGAACGCCGTCCTTGGAGCGCGACGTCAGCTGGATATCCAGCACGCGCGAGCCCACCTCGGCGTCCTCGAAGAACATCTCGTAGAAGTCTCCGAGGCGAAAGAACAGAATAGCGTCGGGAACCTTCTGCTTGACGCCCAGGTATTGAGCTATAAGCGGTGTCTGTTTTACAGGCACAGTCGCGCCACAGGATAACCGCGCCCGCTCGCGAGGGCAAAATAATCGAAGGAGTCGTACGCTGATCGGTGGAGTCCCGGCGCTTCGGGTCGCTGGTCGAGAGGCGTTCTTTTGCTCTTCACGATGTGTTTGAACTAACATCCGTAAGAGAGCCGCGGCTGTTAATGCGGGCCGCGGGATGCTGGCGCGTACCCGAAGCGGCACCCGAGCGGCGGCGGGGCGAAGAGCAAGAGAAATTCAATTTTTCCAGGGAGATATCCAAAAATGGCAGCGACACCTTCGGTGGAAACAGCGGCCCGTGGAGCGAAGTCGAGCTCCACGCTCGAATTCCTCAAGAGCGGACCGAAGAAACTGCTCATTGGCGGCAAGTGGGTTGCGGCCAAATCAGGCAAGACTTTCGAAACCATAAATCCCTCCAACGAGGAAGTGCTGGCTCTCGTCGCCGAAGGCGACAAGGAGGATATCGACGAGGCGGTCAAGGCCGCGCGCAAGGCCTTCGAGCAAGGCAAGTGGCCTACAATGAACCCGCATGAGCGCACCCGCTTGCTGCTCAAGATCGCCGACCTGATCGACAAGAACGCGCAGCAGCTTGCCGAACTCGAGACCCTCGACAACGGCAAGACCATCTTCGAGTCCCAGAATATCGACGTTCCGATCACCGCCGACGTGTTTCGCTACTACGCCGGTTGGGCGACCAAGATTTACGGCGAAACCAATCCCTCCACGCCCGACGTCTTCAACTTCACGCTGCGCGAACCGCTCGGCGTATGCGGACAGATTATCCCGTGGAACTTCCCGCTCCTGATGGCGTCGTGGAAGATCGCGCCCGCGCTCGCTTGCGGCAATACGATCGTGCTGAAGCCCGCGGAGCAGACTCCGCTTACTGCTATTCGGCTTGGTGAGATTCTGCTCGAAGCCGGAGTGCCTGAAGGTGTGGTCAATGTCGTGACCGGCTTCGGACCAACGGCTGGCGGCGCGCTCGCCACCCATCCCGACGTCGACAAGGTCGCGTTTACCGGCTCGACCGAGGTCGGCAAGGAAATCCTCAAGGCGTCCGCGGGGAACTTGAAGCACGTATCGCTCGAACTGGGCGGCAAGTCGCCCAACATTATCTTCCCCGACGCCGACGTGAACACCGCCGTGTTCGGCTCGATGATGGGCATATTCCTCAACCAGGGACAGGTTTGCTGCGCCGGTTCGCGAATCTTCGTCCAGGAGAGCATGTACGATCAGTTCACCGATTCACTCTCCCAGATGGCGCAGTCGCTCACGCTCGGTGATCC
>JBJKQX010000478.1:0-3449 GCA_046704965.1 Binataceae bacterium (SeqCode) | reverse complement strand
CGTTGCCCGATCGCAGCGAGGCCGAGCGGCGACGGATTCTTCGCGCCTCGTACGTAAATCTGGGCAGGAGCGGATCAGAATGCGTGCGGCTGGGCGGATTTTTTTATCGTCGCCTCAGAAAGCGCGTGCGCTATGACCGGCTCTGGTACTGGGACGAAATTCAGCGCAAACATCCGGGGCGCGGTATCCTTGTCTTGACGGCGCATTTTGGCAATTTCGAGCTTCTGCCCGCGGCGCACGCGATGCACGGGTATCAGATAGCCCTGGTACATCACACGCAGCGCTTTCTCGCAGGCGACGCGCTCATAGGATTCATCCCTGGACGCGCCGGAGTCGACGCGCTGCGCAAACATTCTGCCGCTCGCGCGGTCCTGAAGGCTTTGCGCCAGGGTCTGCTGGTGGGAATCCCGTTCGACCAGAATGCCAAGCGCAGTGAGGCGGTCTTCGTCCCATTTTTCGGTGAGCCCGCCGCAACCGCAAGCGGCCTCGCGCGGCTTGCCGTACTTTCGGGCGCGCCCGTGGTGCCGGTCTTCATCGTTCGCGAACCTGACGGACGTCATCACCGGATAGAAATTCAGGATGAGATACCGCTGGCGCGTAGCGGCGACGCCGAAGCCGACCTGGTCGAGAACACGCGCCGCTTCGTGAAGGCGGTCGAGGACATGGTGCTGCGCCACCCGGAGCAATTCCTGTGGACCCATCGGCGTTTCCGCACGCGGCCGCAGCGCGGGATGCCGCCGGTTTACGATTGACGCCAGCCAGATTGCCCCGCCAAAAGCGCAAACGCCAGGATATGTCTGCCCAGCGCGCAACCGCCGCCTCCAGTCTGAAAAAGCCGCTCAGGGAGCTTCGTGACGCTGACTCGTTGACCGACCGGCGTCACGCATCGCCGTTGCCTATTCGGATTCCGGCTGCGGCGCCGAAAATCCCCAGGTCGCAAGGGGGCGCAACAGAATCAGGATCAGGATTGCCAGCACCCACGCGGTCACGCCGCTGATAAGCGGGATCCTGCCCCATCCGCTGAGCCATCCCGGCAGCCTTGCGCCCGCGTCCGTCAACCTCGGCCACATCTTGGCCCCGACCACGAAACCGCCGTGCAGACCCATCGAAAAGTAAACCGTCCCGGTCATCACGTAAGCTTCGGCGAGAATGATTCCGAGCAGGAAGAGGCCGAAGAAAGTCGGGAATGCCGCGATCGGATGGGCAAGCTGATCGGCGCTTGCGGCAAGGTTGTGAAATCCGATCATCGGATGGATTCCGGTGATGTAGTAATGGGCGGGCGCGCGGACCAGATGAGTTCCCGAATAGAACGCCGCGCTCAGGTAAAGGGCCGCGGTCTGTCCGAAATCATCGGTCATCCCGCCGAACAGGATCGCGCGGAAGAAAGCTTCCTCGATAATCGCCACCGCGATTGCCGACAGGAAATACTTACCCAGTTTTGCCCATACCTCGCGGGCAGGCTCATGGTTGTGTGCGCCGAGCGCGAACGCGACGACAAGCATAAGACCGATCGTTACGACTGCGACCGCGAAACCCCGCACCGTACGCTTGAAGTTCTCGCGCGGACGTTTGAACCCCTTGCGTAGGAGCGGCATGAATTTCAGCCCGCGCGCCTGGTACAGCATCGCCGCCAGCACCGTTACCATCACGACCCGGTCGAAAATGCGCGGAAACGGAAAATGAAAGCCCAGCGCCGCGACCAGCCAGGCGACATATGGAGAAATCAACGCGGCGGCAACGATGCCGACGATCAGCGCAAGAGCAAACCTGAAGGTGAAAGATGTGCTTATCCTGTTCATGTTCATGATTCGGGGTATCCGCCGCGCGTGCCGATGCGGATTGCACGAGCGGCTTTCGTCCGGCGATTATAGGTCGATACTCGCAAGGAACTAAGCGCATCATGCGCCGGAGGTCGGGCAGTGGAACTTGGACTCAAGAATCGAGTGGCTCTGATTACGGGCGCCAGCAAGGGCATCGGACGCGCGGTCGCGCTCGAACTGGCCACCGAGGGATGCCGTCTCGCAATCTGCGCGCGCGGCGCCGACGAACTCGAGAAGGTCCGGTTGATGGCCGAGGGCAAGGGCGTGAGATGCCTTGCACGACGCGCCGACGTGACCGATCCGAAGGAGGTCAACGCCTTCGTCAAGGACGTCGAAGGGACTTTCGGCGCGCTCGACATCCTGGTCAACAATGCCGGCGGGGCGCTTCCCGGCCGATTCGAGCAGGTCAACGACGAGGGTCTCATTCACGATTACGAGGTCAAAATCCTGAGTCAGGTGCGCTTCGTGCGCGCCACGCTCCATCTGCTTGAGAAAAGCCGCGCGCCGCGCGTGATCAATATCAATGCGCTCGCAGGACGGGTCGCGATGCCTCAACTGTTCGCCACGAGCACCCATCGCGCCGCCTGCCTCGCACTCAACAAGACGCTTGCGATCGAACTTGGTCACAAGGGAGTGCTGGTCAATTCCGTCAACATCGGATCGGTCATCACTCCGCAATGGGAGAATATCCGAAACCGGCTCGCGCCGAACATGTCTATGGAGGAATTTACCGCGTCGCGCTCCAGGGACATCCCGCTTGGCCGCTTCGGCACGCCCGAGGAAGTTTCCGGGCTGGTCGCGTTCCTTGCATCGGACCGCGCTGCTTATATCACGGGCGCGTCGATCGATATGGCCGGCGGATTCGGGATGCACGTGTAAGGGCCTAGCCGCGCCGTGTGCGTAGGGGGCTTCGTTGCGGCTCAAGCGCAATCTCGACCGGACAGAGCCGGGCGGGGGAATTGACGACCTGCATCACGGCGCTCGCGACGTCTTCGGGCGAGAGCATCAGGGCGCGGTCGAGATGTTTGTTGGCCGGGATGAGCAGGGTATCGACCAGACCCGGCACGATTACCGACATCTTGATTCCGCTCTCGCGCAGTTCGGCGAACGAGGCGTGCGTGAATGCGACCAGTCCCGCCTTGGTGGCAGCGTAAACGGCCTCGCCCGCAGGAGTGAACCGCGCCGCATTCGAGGCGATATTGACGATTGTTCCACCGCCCTGCTTCGCCATCCGCGACGCCGCCATCCGCGCAAGCGCGATCGGAGCGCGCAGGTTGACCGCGATCATCCGGTCCTGGTCGCTGGCCGAGAGTCGCGTTAGCGGAGTTCGCGCCGGAGCCCATCCTGCGTTGTTCACCAGCACGTCGATTCGCCCGTAGCATTCGAGTGTCGCGTCGATCAGATTTTCGGGACCGTCCTCGTCCGCCAGATCGACCAGAACAATCAGGGAACGCTCGGGCGCAAGGGTGCTGAGCTTGCGCGTCTGCTCCAACTCGTCATGATTTCGTGACGCCAGACAGAGCGAAAAGCCCTCGCGTGCGAGCGCAAGAGCGACTGCGCGGCCGATACCGCGCCCCGCGCCGGTCACCAGGGCTAGCCGATTTTCTTTTCGCGCAGGCACGCTTGTGA
>JBJKQX010000477.1:0-14552 GCA_046704965.1 Binataceae bacterium (SeqCode) | reverse complement strand
GTGCTTGCCAAGCACAAGGTCGTCGGTTCGAAACCGATCACCCGCTCCACGGAAATCCCCAAGCGCAATTTTTACTTTCCGGAAGCCGCAAAAGGCCGGTCGAGTGGCTCTGCGTGCGAATGCGCCGATTCTGTGTAGAGTCGCGGCCTGCTCGCGCACGCCGGGCTTCGGTCCTCGACTCCGGGAGCATCAACAACGCTGTAATCGGCCCGATCTTTTGCCGTGTAAGCGCATCGCGACTGGGCGCTTAGCACTCGAACTCGTCTGCACGCAGCCAAGCTGAGAAGCAAAGCGAACCCGTTGAACCGCAATTGCCGAACGTCGGAAGCGGCCGACGCTTATGCGGGTCACGATTGTGATAACAAGACAAACATAGTCGTATTAGTCGCCTAATGCGCCTAATGCCGCTGACCGGCAGATTGAGACTATCTCTGGCCTACTGGTTCCTAATGCGATTTGCTCGTTCCCAAAGGGCGAGGTATACTGCGCCCCTGCGAAGATAGTGAGAATTATTCTCATTCTCACTTAACGCGCAAAGGTAGGGAATGAACCCCGTCGGAGAACCATCGTCGGGCAACCACAGCTGTAAGTTTGGCCCGCGCGATCTTCATGTCTTTTCTCCCGTCCTGGCTCTTATCGCCTCACGGCGCACCCAAACGTTGCGACGATGGGCTGAGCTGTACACGTTGCATTTGGGCGCCGCACGGACGCTCTCTGATGCGGAGTTCATCCATGCAGCGGGAGCACTGATTGACACGATTGGCGATTTTCTTGGCGGAGACCTTGAGGGCTTCAACGCGAAACTCGCGAAGTGTTGGTATGGTCTCGCCGGGCGCGGAGTTCCCTTCGCGGAAGCAATGGTGCTCGTCTATCTCTTTGAGCATGGCGTTGTGTCCGTCATCGGCCCGAAACTCTCGAAAGACATCTTGACCTGTCCGCTGGTACACGAGTTCGCGCATAGATGCGTACTCGTTATCGGCGAAGCTTATATGCATGCAGACAATGTAACCGCTCCGAATAGGTATGCTTCAAAGTCGCTAACGGCCGACGGGGTCTTTCATGGCTTGGTCGGAAACAGTGTGCCGATGCAGCGTCTGTATGAGCAAATCGAGGCGGTAGGCACGACGGGATCGACGACTCTGATTCTTGGCGAAACAGGAACCGGCAAGGAGTTGGTAGCCCGCGCTGTCCACGAGTGCGGTCCCGACGTCGAGGGTCCATTCGTCGCGATAAATTGTGCGGCACTTCCGGGGCGCTTGATCGAAAGCGAGCTTTTCGGGCATGTGCGCGGCGCTTTCACGGGCGCGGAGGCGGATGCGCAGGGGCTGTTCCGCGCGGCCGATCGCGGCACGCTGTTCCTCGACGAGATCACTGAAATGAGCTTGTCTGCGCAAGCGCGGCTGCTCCGCGCCATACAGGAGCGAAAGATTCGTCCGGTAGGTTCCCTGAAGGAGTTTTCCGTAGATGTGCGGATAGTCGCCTCTACCAACCGCGACCCACACGAAGCTACGATCAACGGCCTTCTGCGTCACGACTTGTACTACCGACTTAACGTTGCGCCGTTGCATGTGCCGCCGCTGCGCGAGCGCCGCGATGATATCGAACCCCTGATGTGGCACTTCATCAGGAAGCTCAACGACAGACTGGCGCGTACAGTCCCAATCGTTGATGTCAGCAGCCAGACAAAGCAGGTGATGCAATCGTATGCCTGGCCAGGTAACGTGCGGGAGCTTGCCAACGCGATCGAATCCGCACTGACCTTCAGCAGGTCCGACACTATCCAGCTTGACGATCTACCCGAAACGATACTTCCTCGGGTCAATGACGCGAGGACACCAGCTGAGCTTGTGACTATTGCAGAGGCCGAACGCGAACTCGCCCGTCGTGCTCTGGACGCGACCGACGGCAATATTTCGGCCGCCGCACGCCTGCTTGGAATTACGCGAAAAAAACTGTACGCGAGGATGGTCCGCTACGGCCTGACCCGCTGATTCGTGCAATAGCGCCAGAGCGTGGCTGGAACGTGGAAACATACGTCTATCTGTTGGCGCAGCAGCATCGTCCGTTCCGGAAGCGAGACCAGAAACCGTTCGAACTGTGCAAGTCTCTGTGCCGTATGCCGTCGAGGATCCAGACCCTTCATCCGCAGGGGCTCGGCCCGTTTAGCTGGGAGCGTGTAGTTCCCACGTTCCAGGAAAATCCTGACAAGGCGCGGAACTCTCGCGCCTGAGTCTCTGTAGCCAAAAAAATGCATCGGGATGTCGACGCAAAGAGCAGACCTTGCTGACCTTGAAAGCTCCTCGGAAAAACAACTTGTTCAGAGCGGGGAGCGGAAAAGATAGGAGATGCTCATGCGCAGGCGCCAGCTGTATGTAGGCGTGTTTGTCCAGTCGGGGTAGACATCTGCCTGAAGGCTTACATTGAGTCTCCGCGAAACCAGTCTGCCGATCGTGAGATTGAGCGGAACGGTGCTCGCATTTTTTTCAAAATTGATGATGATGGCCGGCTTGGTCTCCACGTACCAAGCGCTCGAGAGATATTTCAGGATGAATGGCTGCATCCTGAACCGATTGACGCCCGTTCGCCCCTGCTTACCTGCGAATGAGAGGAATTCCTGGCCCAGGAAGCCGAATCTCCAGCCCTCGAGCAGCTTGTCGCTCCCGCTCCATCCGAATGCCGGTCCGACCTGGTAGCTCTGGCGCCCCATCTCGGGGTGTGACGCGGTCGGGAAGACAAAGACCGGACCGATTCCAAACCTACCCCAAGGCGGGGCATTGTGGATGATCCCGAGCAGCAGCAGTTGCATGTCCCCGACGCCGGCTTTGACCGGTCCGGTAGTATTGTCGATATCGAAAACCGGCCATTGGAGCCTGGTCCACAAGGCTGGAAGCCCTAGGCCAAGATGGAATTCGGCGATCGACTTGACTCGAACGTAGCTGCGGCCACCGCGGCTGTGCTGGTATCGAAAATAAGTGGGCTGCAAGGCCATCGACCACGTGGACAAGAGCGGGTCGGTTGCCTTCTCGATTGTGGAATAACTTGACGTCCGCACCGCAGGTTCTGCGGGGGCTGCGGAGATCGCAACTCCAACCAGAACGAGACACAGCGTCGCAACTAGGGCGCGGAAGGCGCGCCTTAGATAAGACCTCACGCGACCCATGGCTTTCGACGATCTGGCTTCCTGTTCATTTCGATGAACGATTCAGCGAATGCGTATACCGCCACGGGAGTCGCCGAAGTCGGCAGACAGAACGCGGTGGCCATCCACTTGAACCACATTAATCTTCACGTGGATACCGCCCTAGGTCATACGTCTTCGGCAATAAACCGGCGCCTTCGTTACCTCCTGAATCACTGGACGAAGATTGTCGCATGAGCGGTTGGCTCTCTCACGCATCTGGCGCTTGAGCGCCGGAGCAAGTGAATTGTACTCTTGCTCGCAGGGTGCGCGAAGGTAGGATGAATGGCCTCAGTTGAAGAATTGAGGTAACGCTGAACAGAACTTGTCGTGACAAACACATCGGTTACCTTTGGACTTGAGATTGGCTACTACGACTCCGCCGTCGAAGGTGAGGCAGGCAAAGAGGTCGTACTTGCTACCCCTCGACTGGAGGTCTTCTTTTCTGAAAGCATCGCCGCTGCGAAGAGAGAAGGTCTGGATATCGAGGAAGGGGATTTGTGGTTTTTTGCCTTTGATGGCTCGCCACTCGAAGCACGCTTTTCAAAAGAGCCATACGTCGATGCGGAAAGAAACAGATACTTTCCGGGTGTTTATTCGCTGCAGCCGGGGTGTGGAGAGAAATTGCAGGATGTGATTGCGAAGCTTATAAGCAAAAATCCTTCGCCACACACCCAAATTATTGTCGACCTACCCGCTACCAATGAGTCTGCGCAAGGATATGGCTGGTCGGACATCAAAGCTATGAAGAATGGCATAGAGCATGCGTTAGAGATTCTCCCACCTGACATGGCAAAACGTGTCGTGTTTGAAACCCTAGAGGAACGACCGCGCGGAGATGGAGCGTAGGGCGTAAGTACGGACGCAGTGGAAGAAGCAACGGCCGAAAGACACACTACTAGAACGCTTGTGATTCATCCGAGATGACGCGATGCGGGCGACTGGATTTTTTCTCCAGAATCTTCGGTTCTGCTAGGGTTTTCCGCGTTTCCGCCGCACGATGCGCGGATCATCCAACCCCTCACTAACCCTCACCAAAACACCAGGCGCCGCTCACCTCAGAGCGGGGAGCGGAAAAGATAGGAGATGCTCATGCGCAGGCGCCAGCTGTATGTGGGTGTGTTGGTCCAGTCTGGGTAGACATCTGCCTGAAGGCTTACATTGAGCCTCCGCGAAACCAGTCTGCCGATCGTGAGATTGAGCGGAACGGTGCTCGTGTTGTTTTCAAAATTGACCGTGATGGCCGGCTTGGTCTCCACGTACCAGGCTTTCGACAGATATTTCAGGATGAACGGCTGCATCCGAAACCGATTGACACCCGTTCGCCCCGAGTGTCCCGCGTAAGAGAGGAATTCCTGGCCCAGGAAGCCGAATCTCCAGCCCTCAATCAGCTTGTCGCTCCATCCGAATGCCGGTCCGACCTGGTAGCTCTGGCGCCCCATCTCGGGGTGTGCCGCGGTCGGAAAGACGAACACCGGGCCAATTCCAAATTTGCCCCAAGGCGGGGCATTGTGGACTATCCCGAGCAGCAGCAGTTGCATGTCCCCGACGCCGGCTTTGACCGGTCCGGTAATATTGTCGATATCGAATACCGGCCATTGGAGTCGGGTCCACAGTGTTGGAAGGCGTAAGCCAAGGTCGAATTGAGCGACGGACTTGATTCGAACGTAGCCGAGGCTACCGCGATCATGCCGGTACTGAAAATAGGTGGGCTGCAAAGCCAGGGACCACATGGACAAGAGCGGGTCGGTAGCATCGCCAATTGTGAAGCCGCTAGGGGTTTGCTGTACGGATGCTGCAGGTGTCGCCCGGGCTACAACCCCACCAAGCACCACCATACACATCGTCGCTAGCACGCTCAGGAAAGCGCGCTTGCGATTGTACCTCTGCCGGGCCATCGCTCCTGACGATGCAGCTCCCTGTTCATTTCGATGAACGATTCATCGAGTTCTGTGCCGCCGCGGGAATTGCCGAGGTCGGCAGACACAGTGCAACGTTCGCAGCGATAATTCACTTGAATCACATTAGTCGTCGGTGTACATCGCCAGGTTGCGCGATCACTCGATACTGCGCATCTAGATATTGTCTTTCAAATTGGACCTTAAACCAATACTCGTTTTTCGTCGAAGTGAGGCGCCGAGGGCGAATTGGCGCGTGAACATGACAGAGCGATCGCCAGGATCGGAAGTCAGAAGTTCCGACACAGGGACGTTGCCGGACGGACAGACCCGCCCCCATAATCATCGACAATCTTCAAGTGCATTAATTGACAGTCACTAATCCATTAGTCGCATAGACACATGAGACCAAGGTCCAATAGCTTTATGCCGCATTTGTTGTGTATCGGTAGCGAACAAAGCGAATATGGGCGTAGGGAAGCCATCTTCCAGTCCCCTGGGGCTCGACCGAATGTCAATGTCCCGACGAAGATCCTTGCGTCCGCCGAAATGTGAGAGCTCAGTACCACGTATGCGTCGAAGTGCCAATAGTCACAGCGACAAGAACGGAGGAAATGCCAATGTGCATGGCAAAGATCATCCGTGGCGTAGCGCTTGTGCCAGAGGCGCCAGGCAGGAGCGCTAAACGCTTCGGACTACCGTTGGTTGTTGGACTGAGTGCCATCCTGTTCATTGCCTGCGTGGCGAAAGCCGCGAACAAAAAGCCGAACATCCTGGTGATAATGGGCGACGACATCGGCTGGTTCAATATCGGCGTTTACAACCAGGGTATCATGTCTGGGAAAACACCGAATATCGACCAACTTGCGCACCAGGGCATGAGATTCACCGACTACTACGCGCAGGCGAGTTGCACCGCGGGTCGCTCAGCCTTCATCACTGGTGAGCTGCCGCTTCGCACTGGCCTAACCACGGTCGGGCAGCCGGGAGCAGACGTGGGGATTCCGGTCCAGGCAGTCACTCTCGCCACGGTCCTCAAGGCGCAGGGCTATGAGACCGCCCAATTCGGAAAGAATCATCTCGGAGACCTGAACAAATACCTTCCGTGCGTGCACGGATTCGACGAATACTTCGGCTTTCTGTACCACCTCGACGCGATGTCCGACCCCTACTGGTTCGATTATCCGCCGAGCTGGATCGACAAGTACGGTCCGCGCGACCTGGTCCATTGCTGGGCGACCAACACCGATGACCCAACGGTACAGCCTCGGTGGGGTAAGATCGGAAAGCAAAAGATCGTGGACGAGGGTCCACTGGCGCCGTTCCCGGATATGAAAAACCGGCAGAACTGGAAAGAGGGCCGCAAGGCAAAATACAACATGGAGACCTTTGACGAAGTATTGGCCAAGGACTCCGCAAACTTCATGGACAAGGCCAAGAAAGACGGTAAGCCCTTCTTTATCTGGTACAACACTGCGCGCATGCACATCTTTACGCACCTGCCGCCGAAGTATCAGGCGATGATGAACGCCAAGGATAACTACAACGTCGAGGAAGCCGGTATGGCCCAGCTCGATGATCTCGTCGGTGGACTTATGAAGCACCTTAAGGACATTGGCGAGGCTGACAACACCATCGTCATCTTCACCACCGACAACGGCGCGGAAGTGTTCACCTGGCCAGACGGCGGCATGACGCCGTTCAGAGCCGCCAAGGGCACGGTCTATGAAGGCGGATTCCGTGTCCCGTGCATCATTCGCTGGCCCGGCCACATAAAGGCGGGAACGGCTGAGAATGGTATCTTTGCAGGACTCGATTGGCTTCCCACACTGGCGGACGCCGCGGGAAACGCCGACATAAAGAGCGAACTACTGAAAGGAGTAAAGCTGGAAGGCCGCGAATACAAGAATCACCTCGACGGCTATGACCAGATGGAATTGTTGACCGGTAAAGGTCCCTCGAAGCGCCATGAGATCTGGTATTTCGTCGGGCCAAAACTCGGCGCGGTGCGCATCGATGATTACAAGTTCATATTTGTTCAACAGCCGTGGGGATGGCCGGGAGAAAAAGTCACTACCGATATGCCGGTTATCATAAACCTCCGACAGGATCCGTTTGAGCGTACTCCTAGTCTGCGCGGTGAGTCTCTAAACGATTCGAGCGGAGGGTACTTGAATGATTTCTATACCCGCGAATTCTGGCGTTTCGTAATGGTCCAGCAGTACGTGGCCAAGCTGGCGAAGACAGCGATCAAATATCCACCGATGCAGGCCCCGGCTTCATTCAATCTGGAGGCCGTCAAACGCCAGATCAACAAGGTAATGAAGCAATACGAGGGTCAATAGCGAAAAGAAAGAGCGGCGGGCGGCTGCTGGCGGCGCCCGCCGTTTATTCCGAACAAGGATATGGCAATCCAAATGATACCGTGATTCAGCTCATCGCCCGGCTAACAACTATGAATCCTGCTTCCTATCATCACGGACGTCGCACATATCAGTTTCGTTGCTACATTACTGCTTGTATTTGCGCTCTGCTGATCGTGTCGCAGGGCGTGGCACTGGGCTCTGCGCTGGAACTGTATGAGACCGGCGCGCCCGACCTGGGCACAGCAAGCGCCGGTCGAGCCGCGATGGCCGCTGATGCTTCGACCGCTGCCTCCAATCCAGCCGGAATGACGCTGCTCGATCGCTCGCAGCTAATGGTCACGGCTGGCGCGCTGCTGCCGATGATGAACTTCAACGTGGGGTCGCAAACCACCACAACAGGCGGTGGCGGTGGTAATGCCGGGGTCTTTTTCCCCATCGGTGCATTCTTTTATGCGCACAAGTTATCCGACCGCACCTGGCTGGGGGTGGCTGTTTATTCGGACTTTGGTCTGGCCGCGAATTTTGGCGGCCAGTGGGTTGGGCGCTATTACATAGACCGCGAGGCGTTGACCACGTTTAAAGCCGCTCCTTCGATTGCATACGCGGTCAACAAGTGGCTCTCCGTCGGAGTGGGATTCAGCTTTTCCGTCGGGCGCTTCACTTTCAAGTCGCGTATTAACAATGTGGATCCGCGGATCGGCGACGGAAGCATGACGTTCGAGTCGTGGGATGAAGCCCTTGGAGGGAACGTTGGCTTCCTGCTGAGGCCGATTGACAAGCTCCGCCTCGGCATCACTTATCAATCACCGGTATATTTCAAGTTCGGTTTTAATCCGTTTTTCAAAGATCTTCGTCCCGGGCTCTCAGGTATCAGCAAACGGATCGGCGGATCAAAGGTAAATATCTCGATGGAGCAGCCACAGCAGGTGATGCTGAGCGCTGTCTATGAAGTGCTACCCAAATGGAGCCTGATGGGGAACGTTGACTGGCAAAACTGGTCAGCCTTCGGAAATATGCCGGTGGGTATTTCCGCTGCAAACCAGCGAAGCATCCAGGCCAATCTCCATTTTTCCGACACCTTCCAGATCGCAATCGGGCAACAGTACCGGTTCGCCGAGAAGTGGCTATGGTCGGCGGGGTTCGCATACGATAGCTCGCCGGTTTCGGAAGCGAACCGTGCGGCGGTTCTCGCGGTCGATCGGCAGTTACGCTACGGCACGGGTCTGCAATATGAGATCAATCGCGATGTGACGGTGGGTGCGGCATGGGAGTTTCTTGACGGAGGCTCGGCTCCCTTTAGCAATAACCGCGGACCGCTCGCCGGAACCGTCCAGGGCCACTTCTCAACCAATTACCTCAACTTCGTCGCGTTCAACCTCAACTGGAAATTCTGAGACATCCATGTGGCGCGTTGCCGAGAAGCGTGACGCTGCGGCAACGTCCAATGTCGGCGCAATCGTGGCGAAAGTCGACCCGCTGAATTAAATAATGCCTCCGCAGGTTAGGCGAAGTCAGCCGGGTCTGGGGGTATTCATCATCTAGAATGGGCACGAAGATATGTATAGGAGATGTTGTCTGCTTTACCATATTTAGCAACGGTGTGAATGTCATTTCTAAGCATCGGTGTAAGATGCCTTCCCCTGTAACTCCGCTTAGCTTGGCTAACGCGAGCATTGCAATGCAACGTGGCACCGTCATCTGAGTCAACAGCGCGTTGAATGTTTGGGGCGTCGACGCGGAGGCGTCGCCGATCAGTCGCGCAATGGGTCGCGAGTCTGGTCGATTGCAGTTCTACGCTGTCGCCAAGATTCAATCGTTATGGTCTCAAGTTTGACCGGCAAATGATTGGTCACTATGGTATACAAGTCGCCTGTATTCGGGTGAACCAAAACGGAGGCACCATTGACCTCACCGAAATTGCGCTTTGGCGCGTTTATAGCTCCCTTCCATCCGCTTGAGGAAAATCCAACGCTCGCGTTGGAGCGCGATCTGGAACTTGTCCAGTGGATGGACAGGCTTGGTTACGAGGAGGCTTGGATTGGCGAGCATCACTCGGCGGGCTACGAAATTATAGCAAGTCCGGAACTGTTCATTGCGACTGCCGCGGAACGGACACGCCATATTCGGCTGGGAACCGGAGTCTCGTCGTTGCCGTATCATCATCCGCTGATGCTTGCCGAGCGTATCAACCAGCTTGATCACATCACGCGTGGTCGGGTGATGTTTGGCGTGGGACCTGGTGCGCTTCCGTCGGACGCGATGATGATGGGTATCGACGTCGGGAAGCAGCGCGACATGATGGACGAAGCGCTGGACGTGCTGGTACCGCTGCTGCGAGGCGAAATCGTCAACGCCAAGACGGACTGGTTCACGCTCAACAACGCGCGGCTACATCTTATGCCGCATTCGCGTCCGTCCGTGGAAATAGCGGTCGCGAGTCAGGTATCGCCCACCGGATCGCGCGCGGCCGGAAGGCATGGTGCGGGTCTTCTTTCCTTGGGTGCGACCACCACGGGGGGGTTCAACGCGCTTGCGTCGAACTGGGCCATAGCAGAAGAGACGGCACGTGAATGCGGCAAGAGCGTGGACCGAAATGCCTGGCGGCTGGTAGGTCCGATCCACGTCGCCGAGACGCGACAGAAAGCACGCGAGAATGTACGTGGCGGATTTGAAAAGTGGATGTTCTACTTCAAGGAAGTCGCCGCGCTTCCAATCGCTCCGGAGGATGGAACGGATCCGCTCGACGCCCTTATATCGCCACGGGTATGGCGGTGGTCGGAACGCCCGACGACTGTGTGGCTCAAATCGAAAGGCTGCAAGAGCAATCAGGCGGATTCGGATGTTTCCTGCAACTCGCCCACAACTGGGCGGATTGGGAGGCGACCAAGCGGTCTTATGAATTGATCGCGCGGCACGTGATGCCTCGCGTAAACAGGCTCAACGCGAACCGCGAAGCCTCGCTGGAATGGGCACGCAGCAACCGCGGCGAATTCATCGGACGGGCGATGGCTGCGGTTGGCTCACGGATCGCGCAGTATGCCCAGGTGAAAGGAACCGACAATATTCATCCTGAGCTTGTGAAAGCTACAGAACCAGAAGACGAGACACCGGAAAAGAAACGGGCGTAACGGTTCAGCCCGCGATGCGCGCGACTCTCGGATTGCGAGGGAGCATCGCGAGTTCCGCGGAATCGCCGTATCTCAAGCGAATCTGCACTGGTGCATAGGGCAGGGCGAACCTCGTCAACATAGCGAACGTTCGCCCAACTCCCGCGCCGCCATCTCCATTCGCATGGGCGAGTCATCGCGTGCGTTCCGCGTCGCGCTCCGTCCCGGCCGGGGCATCGGGACGGATAAGTCGCTCACCGCCATGATTTCAGGGTTTCTCATCCACTTGACCCCGAGAGGGTTCGTTACGATAGTGGATGCCTATGATCCTGAAATCATTGGAACTCGACCCGAAAGCGTTCGAAAGTCGGACCGGATGGTCGATCAAGCCTGAGGGAGCCTGCAAGGGCGACTTGTGCGTTCCGCTTCCGGCGGGCGCCTCCTCGGCTGCGCGACTTGACGCGCGCGTGATATCGGAACGCCTTGGGATGCCTCTGATTCATGACGCTGATGCTGGCGTCTGGTGCATGGGTCCCGAGGCGATGGGCCACGCGCTCACGACCGCGAACGCTCCGGATTTCACTCTGCCCGACTATGAGGGCAAGCCTTTCACTCTGAGTTCGCTCAGAGGACAGAAGGTCCTGATTGTAACATGGGCCTCATGGTGAGGATGCCGTCTTGATCTGCCCGTGTGGCAGACGCTGCGAACGGAGCTTCACCCCAAAGGCCTTGAAATCGTCACCGTCGCGACGGACGTCGATCGCGAGGCCGCACTCGCGTGGATCGAACCGCTCAAGCCGGACCATCCGACGCTCATAGACAGTTCGCATCTGGTCGACGAGTTGTTTGGCGTAGTTAATGTGCCCAACGGGATCTGGATCGACGAGCGCGGCACGATAGTGCGCCCGGTCGAGCCGGCGTGGCCCGAACGCGAAACCGCGCCCGACTGGCAGACCATGGCGGATGATCCCAATACCCCCGAGGAGCTGCGTGAAACGCTCCGCCTTGCACAGAGAATCGAGATTCAGCCCAAGGAATATATCGACGCTCTGCGTGACTGGGTAGAGAAGGGCGACGACAGCCGATATGCACTTGCGCCCGACGAAGTCATCGCGCGCAGCGGCCCGCGCGGCAGAAATGAAGCTGAAGCGGCCGCGCGCTTCGAGTTGGGCGAGTACCTTTGGGACAACGGCCGACGCGATCTTGCTCCGCAGCACTGGCGTGAAGCGCATCGGCTGCAACCCGACAACTGGACCTACAAGCGCCAGGCATGGTCTCTCGCGGATCCGTTCCAGGCCCAAAGCGATCTGTATGATTCGTGCTGGGTCAAGGACGTAAGAAAGATCGGACCCGAAAACTATTACCCGAAACTCAATCTGGAAGGACGTCAAGGCAAGTAGCTATCGTGGAATCCCGACCGGCGGCTCATTGCGCAGTGCGGCCGCCGGTCGTATTATCGCACACCCGATGACGCGGCGCACATGATCTGTCTTTGCGGTTGGGCTACGGCGGCGGGGTAGGGATGATTGATGGATTACGGCAGGGAATCTGATCTCAACGCTTCCGGGTATGCGCAAGCGGGGCCGTCCGAGTCCCGCTTGGTGCCGACTAACCTTCGCCAGGCGCCGGGGCCCCGTGGGTTGCTCGGCGGGCTCGCGCTTCTGCGCCAGCCGATCGCATTTCTTGAAAAGACCTTTCGCGAATACGGCGACGTTGTCAGTTCGCGCATCGCGAACTTGCGCGTCTACTCCGTGGCCCATCCCGAGGGCATCAAGCACGTTCTCCAGGAGAACAATCGCAACTACCGCAAATCGGTCGATTACAAGCTCCTCGCGCGCCTGCTGGGGCAGGGACTGGTCACCAGCGAAGGGTCGCTGTGGCTTTCGCAGCGCAGGCTGATGCAGCCGATGTTCCATCGCCACAAAATTGCGGCGTTCGGCGCGATGATGACCGATTGTACGCTCGAGATGATAGACCGATGGGGCGGGATGGCCGAGCGGCGGGAACCGTTCGACGTGGCGCACGAGATGATGCGCCTGACGCTAAAGATAGTCGGCCACGCGCTGCTCTCGATGGACCTGACGGCACAGACCGATGCGATTGGCGGCAACATGACGATAGCCAACGAGCGGTTTGCCCAGATGGATCTGGCTACGCTCGTGCCGTGGCTCCCAACGCCGAGTAACATCCGGTTCCGGAACGCCGTACAAACCCTCAGGAAGATCGTTCTCGACATCATTGCCGCGCGCCGCCGCGAGAACCGGGATTACGGCGATTTGCTGTCGATGCTGATCGCGGTGCGCGACGAAGATACCGGCGAGGGCATGAACGACGATCAGCTGCGCGACGAAGTGTTGACGCTCATCCTGGCGGGGCACGAAACCACGGCGAACGCGCTGTCGTGGACATGGTATCTGCTCTCGCAAAATCCCGAAGCTGAACAAAAACTGCACGCTGAGTTGGACGAAGTACTCGGTGGGCGTGCGCCAACGGTGTCCGACCTGCCGAATCTGAAATACACCGCGATGGTGATTGACGAGGCGATGCGGCTTTATCCGCCGGTTTGGGCGATGGGCCGCGAGGCGATCGACGACGACGAGATCATGGGCTACCAGGTGCCGAAGGGATCCAACGTGATGCTCAGCCAATGGATCACTCATCGCCATCCGCATTTCTGGGAAAATCCGGACCGCTTTGAGCCCGAGCGGTTTTCGGCCGGGCATGCTTCGGGCCGTCCGCGCTATGCGTATTTCCCGTTCGGTGGCGGGCCGCGCATGTGTATCGGAAACTTTTTCGCGCTTACCGAAGCGCAGATCGTGCTCGCATCCGTCGCGCAGAAGTACCGTCTGCGCCTGATCCCGAATCATCCGATAGAGCTGCAACCGCTGGTCACGCTGCGCCCTCGCCACGGCGTGAAGGTCACTCTCGAACCACGCGAGAGCCCGTAGCGAAAGCGGACAGCGGGCGCACGACACATCGCAACCAGGCTTACGCGCCCGTGAGCGGCGAGTCAGTGCTGATGCTGCGGGCGGTCGCGTTCCACGCGGTGAGGTGGGAAGTGGGCCGCGATGCTTCTGGCGATTACCAGGATGATTACGATTACACAGAGACCTATCAATTTGTCGACGGAAAAACTCTGAGCATAGAGCTTTACCAGAATCTCTCGAAGTGAAAATACAATCGTCACATCCAGTAAAGTGGAGATGCTGACGTAATGCTCACGTACGTAGCCGGTGAAGGTGCTGAACAACTCGATGACGATGAATACATCGAGGACGTTTTCCACCAGTGATCGGAACTGGCCTTCGTCCGAGGCTGCGCCCCGCAGAACCGGAATCATGTGTATCATGTTTTCAACGACGTCGGCGAAGGCAAACGCAAGCGCGATCAGCATCAACATGACAAGGCCGATTATGATCGCGTCCACCACGATGTCGTAAATTTGTAGTATCAGGCTTTGCAGGTTTCGTTGCGGAACCATCGATGAATGCTTTAACCGTCCCCGTTTTGCGTCGATGAATGATACCGTGGAGATTCAAGCGGCGCGAGACGTGAGAGAGCAGGTCATCGGCACGACAACCGTGCGATAGCGACGACGCCCGCGAGCGATTCGGTTATCAAGTATTGTTCCAGCCTGTGTGATTGTGGACTGAGGCGATTGGCCGGCGGCATCGCGAGGAAACCTCATTTGCGGCCGTCGAACAGCGCGTCATGTCTCCGACGCGTCGGACACGCACAAAACCGCCAGCGTTTGAAAGCCCGGTTGGATCGGTCTTTCAAACGCGATCGTTATACGCCCGGTATTTCGAGAACCTGTCCTACGGAAAGTGAGCGCGGGTTGCCGATATTGTTCGCTTCCATCAGGGTCCTGACACTTATCCCCGAACGACGTGCGATCCCGTAGAGTGTGTCACCTTGCTCGACCCGATAATGCTTCTCGCTCTCGGTTACGCGCCCGTTCGGAATTGACAGGAGCAGGCCGGTTTTTAGTTCGCGCGGATTG
>JBJKQX010000476.1:0-5159 GCA_046704965.1 Binataceae bacterium (SeqCode) | reverse complement strand
GCTAAAGCTGGTGCTCTAAAAATTACGACGCCTGCGATGCCCGCCGGCGACGTTAAGCTCGCGACTTTGTGACGAAACCAGCCTGTGCCTTTCGGCAAGGCGACGCTCAAGTTCGATTCCGTCGCGGAGCGGCAAATCCAGCCCCTCCCACACGGCGACCTTGATTGAGTGAGCAAGCTCTCTGGAGAGACGCCCCAACGTGCAAGCCAGTTCCTGCGCGCGGCCGTCAAGCTGCGCCACCGGAACCACTTCGGCAACCAAACCTACAAGTAGCGCCTCGTGCGCGTCAATCCAACGGCCGGTTATACATATGTCAAGCGCGCGCCCGAGTCCTATCCTGCGCGGGGCGGTTTGCGTCCCGGCAACCCCGGGTATCATCCCGACGCCGGTCTCGGGCAGGCAGATACGCGTGTCGTCAGCCGCCACCGCGAAGTCGCACAGCAGGACCATCTCCAGTCCGCCGCCGACCGTGAAGCCGTGACACGCCGCAACCGTCGGGACCGGCAGTGCCTTGAGCCGTCCCCATACGTCGCGCCGAAATCGTACCCATCGCGCGATAGTCGGCGAGGGCGCGCTGCCGAACTCGCTCAGGTCGCCGCCGGTCGAAAACGCCTTGCCCGCACCCGCGAGCACCATCGCGCGCACGTCAGGGTCGTCCTGGACCGCGTCGAGGACCTGAAACAGGTCGTCACGCATCGCGGTGTTGTAGGCATTCAACTGCCCGGGGCGGTTAAGCGTGACCCACGCAACGCCGTCGCGCTTCTCGAAAATTACCGTCGAAAAGCCGCCGGCTCCCGACCGGTTCGAACTGTGACTGACCATCCGTACTGTGAAGCGACAGGTGCCTTTTGCGCACCTGTCCCGATAATTCAACTCGAAAGCATATCCGCGGTCGCGCTGTTGGCGACCTCGGGTCTGCCTCGTTCATAGACTATACGCCCGCCGACCACCGTGATGTCCACCTGCATGTTCATCAGTTCGGACGGGTTCGCCGAAAGGGGATCGCCCGGCAAAACCACGAGATCGGCCATCGCGCCCGGCTCGATTCTTCCCGCTTCGAGTCTCGAGAGCCGGGCCCCGTCACAAGTGAATAGTGCCATCGCGTCGGCCGCTTCGAGTCCTTCGTCCGGAGCGAGTTTCATCCCCTCCAGAGCGGTTCGCGACATGGCGGAACTGACGGCGGCAAGCGGCCGGGCCGGCGTAACCGGCGAATCGGTACCGGCGGCAAGCCGGATACCCTCGCGCCTCAGGCTCCGCAGGCGGTAAAGATACGGCAGCAGCCCGGGTTCCTCGGCGTACTTCGCGCCGCGGTAATAGATGAATCCGGGATTGCTTACCACCCATGCCCCGAGCGCTTTTATGCGCTCGACGTAGTCGGGCGGAATTACGCCGCCGTGTTCAATACGCAGGAAAATCTCGTCTCCCGACCGGCTCTTCGCGCCCTGTGCGTTCGCACGCTCCAAAGCTTCGAGGGCGGCGTCGAGTTGCTCGACCTCGGTGGCGTGAAACGCGCAATCCAGCCCGAGCGAAAGCGCGCGCCGCACGCCGCGTTCGAGCTGTTGACGGTTGTACCCTTTGCCGCCGGGAAGGAACTTGGCGCCCGCGATACGAAGATCGGTTCCGGACGCCGCGGCGCGCGCATTCTTGACCGAGTCCAGATGCGCGCCGCCAATCATCATCGAAACGTGCTGACAGATGATGCCGGAGGAGATGAATCGCGCGAACAGTTCAGCCTGCGTGGCGTCGTTGCGCGTGGTCGTGTCAGTGAAAGCGGTCACGCCCTGAGCCGCCAGATTCCGGCTCATTATTCGTGCCCGTGCTTCGGCTTCGGAAAACGTTACCAGTGGCAGTCGCCCGGTGATCCACTGTTCCATCCCGACCACCAGTCCGGTCGCGCGCCCGTTGCTGTCACGAAAAATCACGGCGCCTTCGGGCGGACGGAACGCCGGATCGTCGATTCCGAGCGCCTCTATCGCCCGCGAGTTCAGCCACGACGCGTGAAGGGTCTGATGGCGCAGCCGTAGCGGATTTTTGCTGACCGACTGATCAAGCTCCTCGCGCGTCGGCCCGCGACGCTCCCTGAGCAGAGCCTCATCGCATCCGAACGCCCGCATCCAGTTGCCCGGAGCCGTCTTGCCGGTGGCGAGTCTCAACCGCGCGAGCAGATCACCCACGGTACGGCATCGCCACAGGTTTACGCCTATTGCGGCGGAGGCGGATTCGAGGAAATGGAGATGGGAATCGATGAAGCCGGGAACAACGCTGCGGCCTCGAAGCCTAAGGAGGTGAGTCCCCGGGCCGATCAGGGCCTTCAGGTCGGAGAATTTTCCCAGGGCCGCGATCCGGCCGTCGCGAGCAGCGATCGAATCGCACTCGGGATGACCGAGGATTGTGCCCTGATGAAGGACCAGGTCGACCTTTTCAGCCGCCATCGCCGACCCGGCCCCCAATCGCGTGTTGGTTACGCGTTCGATCCATCGTGACGGGCGGACCCGCCACCCTTAGTCCGAAGACGGCAGCGGTTTCGCCTCCTTCAGCTTCATCTCACCTTCACAGCATTCAAGAGCGCCAGTGCCACCTTTGTTGCAAAGCACCTCGGTGCCGCATTTCTCGCACAGGTAGCGCTTTCCGAGAACGTTAGCCATTTTATCCTATTCCTCCAGCTTTCTGACTTTTCCGGCGACCCACCAGGCTCCGGTTAATTTTTCACTTTTTCACTTACCGTTGCGAATCTACGCCGTCCATCGGCAGAGCGCTCACCGTCGCGACCGTTTCTCCGTCCGTCTCGCGGCGCGCAACCAGCGACGTGCCGGGAGCCCATGCGCTGTGATGCAGTATAGCAAGGCCGATCGCGCCAAGGTTCGGCAGCGCTGTCGAACTGGTTACGCGTCCGACCTCCTTGCCGTCAAGCATCAGCGCCGTTCCGGGCTCGACCGACTTCGCAAATCGCAGCCCGAACAGGCGTTTTTTCAGCCCTCCGCGCGCTGTCGCCCGCTCGATCGTCTCCTGTCCAACGTAGCATCCCTTGTTAAAAGAGATGGCGCGTTCAAGGCGCGCTTCGAGGGCGATCGTTTTCTCACCGGTGTCGACTCCTATCCGCGCGATTCCGTTCGCAATCCTGAGTGCGTCGAACGATTCGGCATTGGCGGCTGCGGCGCCGTGAGCGCCAAGCCCGGATGCAATCCCGTCCAGATGCGCTCGCTCACCGATGACCGCGCAGGCAGGCGCCCCGAAGCGTGGCACGTGCCCGACTAACGTCTCGTTGGTTACGGCAGCGCAAGTCCACGGCTTCAGCGTGGCGGCCTGATTAATGCCGGCCTGCGCCAACATATCGGACGCCTTCGGGCCTTCGGCGTCGAGCACGCATAGGGCGGTTTCGTCCATTTCCACGTCGTCGGCAATCAGGAATTTTTCAAGATGCTCGCGCAGACGGGGCCATGACGCACGGTCAGTCTCAATCAGGTACGCGTCTTCGAGAACCCACAGAAAAAACTCGCCGATAACGTGCGCATGCTCGGTCAAAACCAGTGCCGGCACTACCGACCCCGGCTTTGCACCCTTGACGTCATTGCTGCACATCCCATGCAGGAACGACGCACGGTCTTCCCCGGTTACCCGCACAACCATCCGATCGTCGAGCAGGCGAAAAGCCGCACTCTCACAAAGAGCCTGAAAATCGAGGCCGAGCTGGTCCTGTTTCCCAGGACTTTGGCTGCTGCTCAGTTCCAAAGTGTTCACTACGCGCGGGAATAAAGCCGAATTGGCTGACAAGAGTTTTTTAACAGATACGAAAGCTGCTGCTCAAGGCTCCCGACGGCCCGCTCTATCAGTTCTGACCGAGCGGTCAGACAGCGAAAAAACTTGCAGCGATTACACACGATATTTGCTCAGCGAATGTTCTGGCGCTTTTAGTCGGTCTTTAGTATCGTGCGCTTGGGACCTGACATGCTCCGAGTGACGGAGGGATGAATGGGAGCGTTTCTCTTTGGGCTAATAGTCGGCGTGGCGGGCGCTCTGGCTTTGTTTATCTATGACGAGGGCGAGTTGTTCCTGAAACTTGGCAATCAGGTGAAGCGCACCGCAGCTAAGTATAAGCAGCAGGCCTGAACGGGAGATTGGCATACGGCGTCACAAGGGCCAATCCTGGATCCGCGTGTGCCGCGAATCAGAGGCGGCTTTGCCGTCGTCGCGGTGATTGCCGTGCTATGTGGCACTGTAGTTCTCGCAGTGGGCAGGGTGCGCGCGGAGACGACGCGGCAGGCGCAGCAGGCACAGCGTCTCAGCGACAGCGCTTTCGTGCTGCTCTATTCGTTGGGTGGAAGCTCGGCTCCCGGCGTCTCCGATGCGCAGGGTGCTATCGCCAGCTTTGCGGGGGACGCCCAGTCGCTCGCGTCGGCACTTGATGACCGCGACCGGCGTGGCGCGGCTGGCGCGATGGCCGCGTTGGTGGCTGATCGACGTTCGGTCGACCAGGTGGCGGCGAAGCATCCCGGGGTTATCGATCAGAAGCGATGGGCCGCGCTCAAGACGCTTCTCGCTTCAATAGAACACAACCTTCCGCCGTTCGTAGCAACGAGCGGGCGCTCGAAGCCGCGCGAAGCCGACGTGCCTCCGCCAGCTTCGGCGGTCGCGATGCTTGGCGACGCTCCGCGAGTGCGTATCAGCTCAAGGACTTTCGAAGGCAGCGGTGTGCGGGTGCTCGGTTACATACAGGGCACGGACCTGAAGTCCGCCGGAATATACGACCGAGGACGGCTGATACATCCGATTCAGGTTGGCTCGAGCAACGGCGGGCAGCGAATCAACTTCAACTTCAAGCTGTTGAACGTCAGCCCGCACGACACGATTCGTGTCGCCGACGCAGTTGGTCGAACGGCCGAAGCCCGGGTTGCGCCGGGGTCCGCGATAGCCGAACCGTCATCCTACGACAACTCAAAGCTTATCGAACTGGGTCCCGGAGGAGGTGGCACGGTCAGCAGCGCGCCGTCCGTGGTTGTGTCATCGGGAGAAACCAATACCGTACAAATTCCCAGCCACAAGGGTATCAGGCACAGGAGTGTCGGCCCCGGGAGCGCGCCTCGCGAGGAGCGACCCACGGGCGTTTCCGAGCTCGCGGATACGCAAATCAATATTCTTGGTGTGCTGGGAACGTCACAGCC
>JBJKQX010000475.1:0-10231 GCA_046704965.1 Binataceae bacterium (SeqCode) | reverse complement strand
TCATGTCCTGATCCAGTTTTGCTGCGGCGAGGACGCGCCCGCGCTTCAACACCAGCACATCGGTGAAGCACGGCATGATTTCCTCGACATGATGGGTGACGAGAACCATCGCGGGCGACTCTGGGTCACGCGCGAGGCGGTCGAGAAAGCCCACGAACTGCTCGCGTGCCACCGGATCGAGTCCGGCGCACGGCTCGTCGAGGATCAGCAGTTCGGGCCGCGCCATCAGGGCCCGCCCGATCAGGACGCGCTGGCGCTCGCCCTGCGAAAGATAGAGCCACGGTCGGTCGCGAAGTGCCTCCGCCTCGACCATCCTGAGGATGTCCATCGCGCGCGCCTGCTCGGCCGCGTCCTCGGCCTCGCCCCAAAGCCCAATCATCGCGCGACGCCCGCTCATCACGGTCCTGAGCGCCGGCTCGTGACCCGGCATCATCTGCTGTATCGCGGAACTGACTATTCCCACCCGCTTCCTGAGTTCGCGCCAGTCCGTGCGCCCGTAGGTATGACCGAGAACGCTTATCGATCCGTCGGTCAGCGGCATATAACCGGTCATCGTGGCGAGCAGCGAGGTCTTGCCGGAGCCATTGGCGCCAAGGACGACCCAATGCTCTCCGCGCTCGACGCGCCAGTCGATTCTTTCAAGGATTACGATATCGCGCTCGACCCGAAGGCCGCTTATCTCGATTGTCGGGGTGTTGCTGTCTCTCATCGATGGGCGAAAACGTCTAGTTGGTCATGACCACGAACTGCGTGCCGGCGTTTTGGTTGGCGGGGTTCTCCGTGCTGAAGCTCTTGACCAGGCATAGCGCCTGTCCGCACGCGCCGTTTATCCGCATCTGGGCTACAGTGCCGTCGCCGCTGTCGCCCGTGTAGACATACTGGCCCTGCGGGTCCACGGCAAGTCCGGTGGGTCCGGAAAGACCACCAAGTTGATTCAGCAACGTCAGAACTCCCCCAGAGCGCGAGAACGACGAGGCCGTTCCGCCGGCCGAGTTGGCCGTGAACAGGTAATTGTTGACGCCGTTGTACCCGAGCCCGATTCCGCGCGGCTGATTCGAGGTGTTGCCGGTCGAGAAGGTCGAGCCGAACACGGGAATTCCGCCCGTACCAATCGCATATTCCGAAACCACGCCCAGGCCAATGTCGGTCGCGAACAGATAGGTCGCGTTCGAGTCCGCCGCTATCGCGAGATACCCGGGCGTTCCACGCGTCGTTCCGAGACTCAGCACCGGTGTGCCGGGTTGCACGAGGGTTCCGTTCGAGTTGATTGCGTAGGTCCAGATGTAGCCGCCCGCGTTGTCGGCCACGTAAAGGTATGAGTCGTTCGGACCAACCGCGATCCCGAGCGGCCCCGACGGCCCCGTCACGCTTCCTATCGAAGTCAGAGTTCCCGACGAACCAATCGAATACTCGTAAATCGATCCGGCGACCCCGCCGCCGAAGTTGCTCACATAGACGTACTGCCCGCTTGGGTCTATCGCGACAGCTTCAGGCCCGTTGCCCGCGGCGATATTGCCGGTAGCGGTGAGCGCCCCGCCCGAACCGATCGAGTACTCATAGACTTTGCCGTCGGCGAAATTGGCGGCGTAGAGGTAGCTGTTCGACGGGTCGATCGCCATCCCCTTGGGACCTTGCGCGGCTCCCGCTGCGATCGTTCCCTTGAGCGTAAGCGCCCCGGTCGACGTGTTGCGCGTGAACTCTGCTATCTTCGCATCCTGATAGTTCGAGGCGTACAGGAAGGCGCCGGTTCCGGGCGACGCGGTCGCGGTCGGAGTCGGAACCTCGGTGCCTGCGAAGTACGTATGGCCGCATCCCACGAACGATGCGACCGCTATCGCAAGCGCGACCACGATCGGTGCAAAGTGCATCGCACCGATTATCCGTTTCCCCATTTCCGTGCTCGAAGCCGCTTCGTACTTCATCCTCGCTCTTGCGCCTCTCGCCTGTGACGGTCGCGACTTAACGATCAATCCCTGAATCGGTCGTCTTTACAAGAGCCGGCGAAAGCTCTTGACATCACGGCCGGTTCGGAGCGACAGGGTGCTAAGGGGAAAATCGGAGGTCCAACGATGGCAAAGGTCGATTTCGATAAAATTCCGCGATTCTCGCAACTACCGGTGAAAAAAGGCGCGCCCGAGGATTCGTCATGGGGCGTCTTCGGCGACGACGACGAACTCGGATGCCTCAACCTGCTAACGCCCGAAGGCGTGGTCGAGGCCGCGCGATTGGTGCAAAACGGCAAGGTGTTCCGGCTCGACACCCCCATCAACTATGCGAAGCCGCCGCTGTTCAATCGCACTCCGGCCAAACACAACATCGTTAACTTTGAACAGTACGGACTGCTCGGGCACGACGACTCGCTCGACAACTACAACACCCAGGAAGGAAGCCAGTGGGACGGCCTGGCCCATATCGGCCACGTGCGCCATCGCGCCTTCTACAACGGCGTGAAGCCCTCGGAAGTCAAGGACGGTCCCGACGGCAAGCTGAGCATCCACAAATGGGCGGGCAAGTTCGTCGGTCGCGCCGTGATGCTCGACGTCTGCAAGTACTGCACCGAGCAGGGCCGTCCGATCAATCCTCTCACCAATGACAAGTACAGCCTCGACGACCTGAAGGCGGCGCTCGCCGCGCAGGGTACGAAGCTCAAACCCGGAACGATTCTGCTGATACGAACGGGATGGCTGGGCGCGTACCTCAAGACCTCGGCCGCCGAGAAGCGCGCGATGGCGCCGCTGGAGGCGCTCAAGGCGTGCGGTATCGAGGACAGCCGCGCGACGGTCGAATGGTTCTGGGACAATCGTCTTGCCGCGGTGGGAACCGATTGCCCCGCCGTCGAGCCATGGCCGTGGGACTTCAAGGACGAAGGCGCGCTTCATTATCGCACCCTGTCGCTGCTGGGGTTGCCGATCGGAGAGCAGTTCGTGCTCGACGATCTGGCCGCCGACTGCGCGGCGGACGGGCGCTACGAGTTCATGCTGGTTTCGGTGCCGATGAATCTTGAGGGCGGAATAGCGTCGCCACCCAACGCGGTCGCGATCAAGTAGTTCTTCAAGTAGTTTTCGGCGCTCGTCGCCGTGAACGTGAACGCGGGCGACCGGCTTCGACCCGGTTGCCCGCGATAACCCCGATTGCCACCCGAACCGCCTGCTCCATCATTTCGAGCGACATGCTCGGCGTCGCCGGATGACGCGCGGCCTGTCTCGCCTCGTACGGCAGATGGATGAAACCCGCCTGCACGTCAGGTCTGCGAGTCAGCGTATGCAGCGCCGCGTACATCGTGGCGTTGCACGCGTAGGCACCGGCACTCAGCGAGATTGCGGCGGGGATGCGGCGTCGCTTGAGCGCCTTCAGGATGGCTGCGAGCGGAAGTCGCGCGAAGTAGGCGTCGGGACCGCCGTTGATTACCGCGCGCGTGTCGCCGCCTCCGTCGAGATTACCGCCGTTTCGCTGCTGGAAGAGATTTATCGCGACCTGTTCGAGTGAAACCGACGGGCGATTACCTGCCTGCCCGAGTCCGAGAAACGCCTGCGGTCCGACACGGGCGATCGCATCTTTGACACGCGCCGCAGCGCGCGCGCAGTTGACCGGCAGACGCATCGCTTTGACGGTCAACCCTTCGATCGTCTCGCCGTCGAGCCTGCGTGCGACTTCCCACGACGGGTTGACCCGTTCCGGTCCGAACGGCTCAAAGCCCGTCAGCAAAATGACCGCTTTCATTTGCCGTCGCGCCTAGCGTCTGGGCCGGCGGGGATGCTCTATCGGCACGTCGTCGCGATTTCCCCATTCGCCCCACGACCCCCAGTAGTTGCGCACCTTGTCGTAGCCCGCGAGCCGCAGCGCGAAATACGAATGCGCTGCGCGGTAACCGCCCTGGCAATACGCGACTGTCTCGACGCCGGTTTCCAGCCCCAGCGCCTCGTACATCGCGCGCAAGTCTTCCGGCGATTTGAACTTCCCGTCGGCGTCGATCGCCGCGGTCCAGTCGAGATGCCATGCGCCGGGAATGGCGCCGCCGTGCTTCGCGCGTACCCGCTCGGCGTAGTACTCCTCGTCGCTTCGCACGTCGAAAATCTGAAGCTCGGGACGGCCGAGCCGATCAATCAGATACGCGCGAGAGGCGGACACCTCGTCACGCGGTGCGGAGTCGAACGCTTCGGGAACGACCGGAGAAGTCTCGCTCACCAGCTTTTCGTTCGAGAGCCCCTTGAGACCGCCGTCGAGAATCTTCGCCGCCGGATGGCCCATGAATTCGAGCGCCCATGCGCATCGCGCGGCACGCATCCCGGAGTTCTCCTCGTAAAACACGACCGTCTTGCGCGTCGTGATTCCGAGCGCGCCGAAGATCCATCCGAGTTGCGCCCGGAATTCCCCGGTCCCGCGTTCGTCCGAGTCGTAATAATGGAACGGAAACGGGTCGAAGTGACGCGCGCCGCGAAGATGGCCCGCCCAGTAGTCCGCGGCCGAGCGCGTATCCACCAGAATCAGGTCAGGATCGTCGCGATGACTAGCGAGCCATCGCGCGTCGACCAGGAAGTCCGCCTTGTTTTTCCCGTGAGCCATCGTGAGTCCCCTAAGTTTATCGCCTGACGGTTCGATGCGCGCCGATGCGCCTCAATCGCCCTGACGCCGCCCCGCGCCGGTCCTAACCGACCGCGCTCCCGACCGCATCGCTAATAGAACGAAATCCGTTGCGCCGGAGCAAGTCGCAAAGTCCGGCTTTGATCGTCGATATCAACCCCGGGCCTTGGTAGATGAAGCCGGTGTAAAGCTCGACCAGGCTCGCTCCCGCCGTGATATGGCCGAAGGCGTCCTCCGCGCTCATTATCCCGCCCACGCCGACAATAGGGATTCGTCCGCCGGTGTGACGATAGATGTCAGAGATTAGAGCCCGCGCAACCGGTTTCAGCGGCGTGCCGCTAAGCCCGCCTTCCATCGGAGCCGTGACTCCGACTTCGGCGCGGCGGATGGTCGTGTTCGAGGCGACGATTCCGTCGAGCCCAATTTCAAGCGCCGTGTCACAGATTGCATGAAGCGTCGGCGGGTCAAGATCGGGCGCAACCTTGATCAGTATTGGCGGACGGCGCTTGCCGGGTGCGAGCTCGGCCATCTCATCCCTCATGGCGGCAAACAGTTCGCGCATCCGATCCGGAGATTGCCAGTTCCTGAGTCCTGGAGTGTTGGGCGAACTGACGTTCACGACCACCATGTCGGCCATCGGGCCGAGCCGCCGCATCAGGGCCGCGTAATCCGCCGCGACCCGCTCGGGAGGCGTATCCTTGTTGGCGCCGAAGTTGAGCGCGATCGGAATCCTGATTCCACTCGCACGCATCCGCTCGACCCGTCGCGCAAACGCCTCTGCCCCTGCGCTCGGAAAGCCGAGACGGTTGATGAGCGCGCGATGCTCCGGCAGGCGCCAGATTCGCGGCGGCGGGTTTCCCGGCTGCGCGCGGGGAGTCACCGTGCCGAGTTCCGCAAAGCCGAACCCTATCGCCTGCCAGGCACCCGCTGCACGCGCGTCCTTGTCCATCCCGGCGGCCAGACCGACCGGGTTGGAAAACCGGATTCCCCAAAGCTCGCTGGCGAGTTCGGGCGGGTCGCGTCGTGGACCGATCGCAGGGACCGCCGAGAGTATCGCCAGCGCAAGACGATGCGATCGTTCCGCGTCGATACGAAACAGTATCGGGCCGAGGGCTCTGCGGTATAATGTTTGTCCGAACCGGGACATCGTGCGGGCAATCTAGAGCGCGCGAGCCTCTCAGGCAATCATACGCGAAAGAGTGTCGTTGCGTCCGTATCGGTAAAAGCGGCAATATGCGGTTTGCAGCAATTGAAGTAAAATTCACTAGATTTCAGGGGTGGAGAAAATTGGCTACCTATCAGTGTTCCAAGTGCAAATCGAAAGCCGCGTATCAGATGCCCGTCCGTGACGCTCGGCTCTGGGATTACCGGTGCGAGAAGCACAAGACTCCCGTCCATTTGAAGATTCCCGTTGCGCCCCAGCGCCCGCAGCGCGCCCGTGCTGGAGCCGCCACCACCAAGACCAAGGGAAAGGCCAAGAGCCGCCGCTAGAGGCAGGCAATCGCGCAACGCCGGCAGAAAGGACCAAACGTGAGCAACAAGGCGACCATGCAGGTCAAACTCGTTGATTACGCCAGCGCACCGCTGGAGAAACTCTACGCGGCGTTTCGCACCTGCTACTCCTCCGACACGCCGATCGAGATCTGGCAGAAAATCGAGGCCGAGAAGATAAGCCGCGACAAGATTCGCCAGTTCATCGGCGAGCGCCTCAAGACCGGCCACGCGTCACCGCTCGAACAGGTGGTGTTCTGGTTCGCGATTGCGAACGTCTCGCGCTCGCTCTCGCATCAGTTCGTCCGCCATCGAATCGGTATCAGTTTCGAGCAGCAGAGCCAGCGCTACGTCAAGTTCAAACAGGAACGGCTGGCATTCGTGATGCCCGACTCGTGGCAACGGGCGGGACTCGACGACGATTTCGAGCAACTGCTGGCGCAGACCTCCGAGCTTTACGCACGCGCGCTCAAGGCCGGCATCCCGGCCGAGGACGCACGCTTCGTTCTGCCCAACGCGGCTCCCACCAATTTTCACGTGATGGTGAACTTCGCCGAGTTGCTCCATATCTGCGACCTGCGCCTATGCGTGCGCGCGCAGTGGGAGATACGGCGGATGGACGCGCTGAAGAGGGCGGAGATAAAACGGGTGCTGCCCGAAGTCGCGCTGTTTCTCCAGCCCAAGTGTGGCGAGAACCGGATGGGCTACTGCGACGAGATGCTGGAAGAATGGCAGAAATGCCCGCTCGGGCGAGTTCGTCCGCACAAGTCCGCGCTGTTCGAGCTTTACGAGCGTTACGGCTCCGCCAAGGCGCAGGCGCTGAGCGAGCAGGAGTTTCGCGCGGTCGAGGAAAAGGAACAACTCTGATTTTTCACGGACGCGGGCTGCTCGTAGCGCGGCGACGGCCTGTGTCATTTTGTTTGTCGTGAACACAAAGCTGCAGGAAGCAATCGAAACGTTCAATCGGGGCGACTATTTCGCCGCGTCCGAACAGTTCGAGTATGCGGGCGTGGAGGTCGAAGACGACCTCAAGGCGCTCGCCGGCGCGCTCAACCGTATCGCCGCGGGGCTCCATCTTCGCTTCGAACGGGGAGTGCGTCAGGCCACCGTCAACCTGCTCTCCCAGGCGATGCTTCTACTCGACGAGATGGGGCCGGAGTGCGGCGGAGTGAACGTCGAGCGTCTCTATGCGGAAGTGTCAGCCTACACCGAGGAAGTTCGCGCGACACCGCGCGACGAGCGTTTCGGGCTGAAGCATCGTGCACGCCTGTTCGTCGAACGCCGCCGGGCACCGCGAATCGAGTTCAAGCGCGAGGGCTAGGTCGGGCGCGAACGCCGCCCGGCTGAGGCTCGACGCGCTGCGGTCCTCGATGCTCGCGTGCGCCCGATGCGCGGCGCTGGTTGGATGCCGCTCGCAAGTCGTACCGGGAAACGGCGACCCGCGGGCGGACGTGATGTTCGTCGGGATAGCGCCGGGGCGATTCGGCGGCGACCTGACCGGAATCCCGTTCACCGGTGACCGTTCGGGCGAGTTGCTTCGTCGGATGGTCGAACGCTCGGGGCTCGCCAGCGTCTTCATCACCAACGTCGTGCGATGCAATCCGCGTGACGCACGGGGGCGCAACCGCGACCCGCGTCGCGACGAGATCGCCAACTGTCGCTCTCATCTGGAGGCCGAAATCGCGTTGGTGCGTCCGCGCGTGATCGTATGCCTCGGGCGAATCGCATGGCGCGAGTTTGCGGGGCCGCGCACGCCGTTCACGCCTGAACACCCCGTGCCGGTGACACGCGCGGGAACCATCGTCTATCCGATGTACCATCCCGGCTACGTGATTCGCGGGGCATTTCCCGAGCGCGCGTATGCGCGTCATTTCCGACGGCTCGCGCGCTCGATCGCGCAGGCGACGCCCTGACACGCGCGAAAGCCCGCTCGAACCCCCGATTGACTATGCGCGTGCGGCTCGCGATTCTTTGAACAGGTGGAGATCAACCAGCAATCCGTAAGCGAAGGCCTGAAGCGCGCCCGCTATATAACCAATGAGCGCGTCGAGACCGCCATCTTTCTCGCCCTTGCGCTAGAAAAGCCGCTGCTTATCGAGGGACCCGCGGGCGCGGGCAAGACCGAAGTCGCCAAGGTGCTGGCCGAGATGCTGGCGACCAGCCTCATCCGGCTCCAATGTTACGAAGGGCTCGACGAGGCGCGCGCGCTTTACGAGTGGAACTACCAGAAGCAGTTGCTGCGCCTTCAGGCCGACGAGCATCACGGGCTCAGGTGGGACGAAATCTCGGAGCATCTGTTCTCGCGCGAGTATCTGCTCGAACGCCCGCTGCTTCGCGCCATCGGGGCACATCGCAAGGTCGTCCTGCTGATCGACGAAATCGACAAGGCCGACGAGGAGTTCGAGGCGTTCCTGCTCGAACTGCTTTCCGACTTTCAGGTGAGTATCCCGGAGCTTGGAACGATCCGCGCGGTTCAGCCTCCCGTCGCGGTGCTTACCTCGAACCGCACCCGCGAGCTTTCCGAGGCGTTGCGCCGTCGATGCCTGCATCTGTTCATCGACTTTCCCGGAATCGAGCAGGAGCGGCGCATAATCGAGCTCAAGGTTCCCGGACTCGACGAGCGCCTTGCGGCAGAGGCCGCCCGCTACGTCAACGCACTGCGCAAGCTCGACCTCAGAAAACCGCCGTCGGTCGCTGAAACGCTCGACTGGGCGCGTGCTCTCGTCCGCCTCGGCGTCAGCGAACTCAACAGCGACGCAGTGAAAGCCACTCTCGGCGTGCTGCTCAAGCACGAGGACGATCGCGCGAAGGCCGAGGGCAAAGCCGCAAGTCTGGTCGCGCGGCCACGATGAGTACGCTTCGAGACGAGTTGCTCCGTTTCGTGACCGAGCTTCGCGCAGCCGGTGTGCGCATCTCTGTAGCCGAGACGCTCGACGCGATGAATGCGGTCGTCGTCGCGGGAATCGGTCGCGAGCGGATGCGTGAAGCGCTTGCCGCAACGCTCGTCAAGGACGAAGCCGACCGCGTCATCTTCGACGAGCTTTTCGCCGCGTTCTTCCGCGCACCGCTGCGCGAAGGACGCCAGGCGTCACGAAAACGTCCGGGCGAGCGCACTTCCGCCGCACCCTCGACCGGAGGCGCGCCGGGAGAATCGTTCCAGGCGGGCAGAAGCGTCGAGCGTATGCGTCCCGACCAATCACCCGAGCCGCGCCGACCGCGCGATGATCGCAAACCCGACGCCGTGACGCACAAGTCCTCGACGTCGGAAGAGCAGGGCAAGCGCGAAGCCGAAGAATCGAGAGGCGAGAGCGCTCGGATGGAGCAGGCGCATCGCGAAAGCGCGTTCGAGGAAACCTCTTCGCCGAGCGAGGCCGGGCGTCGCGCACGCCTTCGCACGATCGAGCGCACCCCGTTTTCGCGATACTCCGACCTTGAATATGAGCAGGCGCGCGACGCGCTGTTGCCGATTGCGCGCCGCTTCCGCGTGCGACTCGGACGCAGGCTCCGCCACGCCAAGGCCGGAAGAATCGACTTCCGCCGCACGATTCGCGCGTCAATCCAGCGCGGCGGGACGTTCTCCGATCTTCGCTTTCGTGCCCGACGGCCTCGCCGGGTCGATCTTCTAATCCTCGCCGATATTTCAGGCTCGGTTAAGTATTCGTCAACCCTGATGCTGGAGCTAATCGCAGGCGCGCAGCAGCATTTCCATCGTGTGCGTAGCTTCGTCTACATCGACTCGCTCGCCGAAGCCGATTTCGAAAACGGGCATCTGGTGATGACGCCGCCGCTCGACCTTTATGCGCGCTCCGACTTCGGCCGCGTTCTGAGCGAACTATGGGAGCGACGCGGCGAGTTGCTGAGCCGCGCCACCGTGCTCGTAATCATGGGCGACGGACGCAACAATCGTCGCCCGGCACGCGCCGACCTGCTGCGCCAGATCGGGCGGCTATGCCGTGCGGTCATATGGCTGATGCCCGAAGAACGCGAGCGATGGGGCACGGGCGACAGCGCTATTTTTCAGTACGCGCGCGAGCTGACCGCGCTGGTTCCTTCGCAAAATCTCTACGAGCTCGAGCGGGGACTGGCGAAAGTCGCCTGACGCGTACGCGCGCTCGCAAAGTCGAGGCATGCGGCGCGTCGCCGCCGGTCGATTCTCACG
>JBJKQX010000474.1:0-9246 GCA_046704965.1 Binataceae bacterium (SeqCode) | reverse complement strand
TTCAAGGTTCTCCGACGCGGCGGTCAATGCGTGATATGCCCTTTGAACCTGCAGCGCGATTCCGTGCTTCAGTTGGTCCGCCATCTCTCTCGCGCGATTAAGGCGGTCGTCGGCGGCGGCCACCTTCGAACTGGTCGCGAGGCCGTTGAACAGATTGATTTTGCCGGTCACGAACACGCTGTAACTGTTGCCCGCGCGCGAGAAATCCTCGCTGTCGTTCTGATAGGCCGCAGACACGCTGACGTTTGGAAGGTAGCCGGCGCGCGCGATTTTAAGATTCTGCTCCGCCCGGTCTATTTCAGCCTGCGCGATCTTCAACTCAGGCCGCTTCGCGATTGCCTTGGCGATCAGCGCTTCAAGGCTGCTTCGCGGACCCATCTTTCCCGCCCGTGCCAGCTCCGGTGGATTGGCCAGCGGCGCAAGCGCGCGATTCTCGGTGCCGAGCGTATGAGCAAGGGCCTCCCATGCGGTAAGCAACTGGTTGCGAGCGACGTTGCGTTCCTGCTCGAACGTGCCCTCCATCACACGCGCGCGCAGAACGTCCGCCTTTACGACCATCCCGTGCTTGAACATATTCTCGGCCTGCTCGCGATGGGCTCGGGCCGCTGCGAGTGCGCGCTCGAGCACGCCGACCCGCTCCTGGAGCAGAGCCGCGCGATAGTATGCGCGCACAACTTCGAACTCGATTTCCTGACGGACGCGAATCTCGCGCCATCGCGCCGCGTCGGCCGCGTCGTGCGACGCCTTGAGCGAGGCCCAAAGCCGTCCGCCGGTGAAGATCGGTTGCGTCAGTTGGATTACGGACTGGAAATTCGAAAACGACGCGGGCGAATTCAACCGGTCTATGTTGAAATTGTTCGGGCCGAAATCCTGCTGATTGAGCAGGTTGGAAAATACCAGGGTGGGATTGTTGGTGTTCGAATAATTCTCCGACGCGTCGAGCCGCGGCAGCATCGCCCCGCGTGCCACGCCAATGTCGCTATTCGCCGCCGCGCTTTGAAGCATCGCGGCCCTAAGCACGCGATTATGATCGAGCGCGAGCTTGAGCGCCTGCGCAAGGGAAATCCGCTGACGATTCACGGTCGCCGGGGCGGTGCTCTGAGCGGCGGCGTTCGCCCGCGATACGACGCTAAAGCTTGTTGCAACGATCAATAGAACGGCTATTGCGATCTTTGCTTGTAGTCGAATCAAGTTGGCTTTTCTCCGGCGGTGGCGCGATTCTTCATCGTCCCAGCCTTTCAGCCCGGTTGGCATTTCCTCCGATGTTTAGCGACGGTCATGCCAAGTGCGACTGCCCAAGCGCAGCCATGCCGAAGAATCGCTGTCTCCAACTGTTTTTGCTCGATTTGCCGCAAAAACATTCAGCGGCCGTGTCTCCGGCATGCGTCGCGATTTGTGTCCGATGGATACATGTCCGATCCTTATGGAACTTTCAGGTGTCGGAAGGATTTGTCGCGGCCAATGGGGGACTTTGATGGTAGGGGCGGGTGCCGGCGAACCGCGGACGCAGGACCACGCCGGCTGCGAGCGCATCAAGGCGTGAATCGATATGGACTGCGCTTTCGAGGGTGATACCGCCTACTTGTTGTAGATTCCAAGCCAGCGCCTGCGATCTTCAACGATGGGCCGTTTGCTCTTGAGCAGGGCGTAAGCCTCGTCCATGCTCATGTCTCGGCGCGTTCTGAGGAACCACGCGACGACCAGCGGCGCGCGCTCGCATCCTTCTTCGCAGTGGACCAGCACGCGATGCCCACGCGCCAGCGATCCATCAATCAGTTCGGCGGTTTCTTCGAGCGAGTCCACCCCTCTTGCGAGAAATGGCATATGGATGGCGCTCTCCGGTTCCTGTTCGGGGACGTCCGGCAGCACGCTGATAATCGTCCCGTCGAATTTTTGCGCGTCCTGCAGGTCTCCGACAAAAAGATTTGGAATTATTTCGCTCTCCTGCCAGCTCTCGGCCAAACCACACCTCAAATTACCGTTTCGTCGGAACGGCTCTCCCGGCGAACCGTTACGATTCTTGTTTTTTAGCGACCGGCTTCGGAGATAGCAGGCCGCGCGCTTCCTCGCTACATCGCATTAGTGCTCACGGACCCATCCGGCAAGGAACTGTGGCTGCGACCAATCGAGAACCCGTACGCGGGTCGGCCGAAATGTGTTCCAGTGCCATGTGGCCCATGAGATGGCCCCGCGCCCGTTGATGGCGACGCTTAGCAGGAGTAACAGAAGACCCGCGGCCAATGGACGGTTCGACCTGATCGAGCGCCGACCTTCAGGAATTGCCGCGCACGCAAGCACCGCAAGCATAAAGAACCACGGAACCGCGTCGGTGAAGAATCGCGCTCCGTAACATTGCCCGGCCCACCATATAGGATGTGTCGCGAAGACAAAGGTGAGCCCGCCAATCGTCAGCAGCGACGTTACGGCCAGCCCTCGATGGGGAATCGCTCGCCAGTAACGCGCCGTGAGATACAGAACGAAGGCAATCACGGGACAGTAAACGAGCACGCCACGCGAGGGGCTTATCAGGTTGCAATAGAGGCCGATACCCAGCACCGACAGAGTATTGCGGTCCGGCGCATAATAGGCCGCAAACGGGGTCCCGTAGGTTCGCATCCATATCCACATGAACACGACGAGCCACAACGCTCCCGTCAGCGCGTAGTGGACAAATCGACGCGGGCGAACCAGAAGGATGTATCCCGATATGAAAAAGATCGGGACGGCACCGGTCGGCCGCACGAAAAACATCCACGACAGAAGCGTGGCGAGCAGGATCGGGCGAAGCGGCGCGTTCTCGTCCTCGGCGTTTCGAAGCAGCAGATACGCCACGATTCCACCCAGCAGTATCTCCCACGTATGTTCCCACATCCCGCGCGACGCCGTGCTCCATACTTCCGTTCCGAAAGCGCCACCGGCCGCGACTATCAGGCTCCAAAGCGGACTCAGCAGGAGCGAGGCGGTACGGAAGAAAACCGCCGCGAGCACCGCCATCAAGAAAGCCGCAAGGAACTTTTGAATGACGATCGCACCGTCGAAATTGTATCGGCCGTCGGGTGTCGCCGCCGAGATGCCAAACAGGTTCATCAAGGCGACTCCGGGCACCGACAGGACAGAAGTTCCGAGCGGAAAGAAGTAGAGGACTTTATGACCATTGGTCATCTGAAGCTGGTAGGCATTGACCCTGTTGGTTGTGTTGAAGGGCAAGGCCGGGTCGAAGCCGGGTATCGTGTAGGCGCCAAGGTCGAAGGTGTGATGCTGAATCAGACTCTCGGCAGTGAGCATCGAGTATTTCGAGTCCGTGATCTGAACTATCGGCGAGAAAATAAAAACCAGGAAGGCGAACAAGACAAGCGCGGTTTGGAGCCAAACCAGGAGCTTACGGTTGTCGCGGATTTGGCTGTTTTCTCCTTTCACCGGCCCCCCTTTTTGGAAAACGCGCAAACTCCGAGGAAAGCTGCCACTACCGCGGAGTTGCCACCTCGGTCGGGAAAGAGCCGACCAGATGGTTGAGCGGTCGCGAGCCGTGGCCGAGCGATGGCGCGGTTTCCAATGCGTGAGTCACGTACTTCTTGGCGACGGCGATAGCGTCTTCGAGATTTTGCCCGCGTGCCAGCGAGGCGGCAATCGCAGCAGAGAGCGTGCATCCTGCCCCATGGGCGCGTCCGACCGGAACTCGCGGCGCGCGAAACTCACGCATCGTGTGCCCATCGAAGAACACGTCGACGGCGTCGCCCTCCAATGCTCCGCCCGTAATCAGCACCGCGCGGGCACCTGCTCCATGGAGTCTGCGCGCCGCTTCCTTCATTTCATCGAGCGTCCTCGCCTGGCTTCCCGCCAGAATCTCGGCCTCACGGATGTTTGGAGTTATCAGGGTTGCGAGCGGGAAGAGCGCGTGCGTCATCATTGATACGGCGTCGTGCTCCAAAAGCCGATCACCGCTCGCCGCGACGATAACCGGGTCAACAACCAGGTTGGATATCCTTTGTGCGCTGATGTGCACGGCGACCTCTTCTATAATCGCTGCACGCGACAGCATGCCGGTCTTCGCGGCCGAGACCTGCAGGTCGTCGCACACCGCGTCTATCTGTGCTTCGATGAATTCGGGTTCGAGGTCCGCTATAGCGCGCACGCCAACGGTGTTTTGCGCGGTGAGTGCGGTGATGACGCTCGCGCCAAACACGCCGAAAGCGGCGAAAGTCTTGAGGTCCGCCTGGATGCCCGCGCCGCCACTGGAATCCGAGCCCGCGATGGTCAATGCGACTGGCAGCATTTCCGTGAATCCTCCGCTTGCACGCCCGGACGACGGATTTGCCCGGTGCGGTTGCGTCTCTGGCGCGATCCTACATAACCGCCGGCGGTGGCGCGATGCGCCCACTGGCGTAAAGTCGAATCCGGCTGAATGAGTGCCGAAACTTGACGGGATCTCGAACCAGATGATAATTATTATCAGGTAATAATGGAACTACAACTGGTCAGTGAGGGACGCCGCGCCGGTTATGCCGCGCGCCGTCTGGCTGAATTTGCCGAGCGATGCCGCCAGGGCGGACTTGCGGTTACGCCGCAGCGTCTGGCGATAATCAAGGCGCTGCTTTCTTCAGCCGAGCATCCCCGCGCCGACGTGATCTACGACATGGTGCGCCGCGAGCATCCTCATATTTCGCTCGCCACGGTGCATCGGACGCTCGATACGTTGTGCGACATAGGCGAGGCGCGCAAGGTCACGATGCTGCACGACAGTGCACGTTACGACGGCAACGTTACGCCGCATCATCACCTTATTTGTGTCAGATGCCGGCGGATTTGCGACGTCGAAATGCCGGGGCTGGACGATCTCTTGAAGGATCGCGAGGCGATCGGCGATTTCAAAATCCTGGGGAGCTCGCTTGAGATTCATGCACTCTGTCCGAAGTGCGCAGGCAAGGGCCGCAAGCATCGCGTCAAGCGAGGGTGAGGCGTTTCGTTACCATGGGCCGGTTGAGGCATCCAGTTTCACGACAGGCGAGGAGAGACACAGCATGAAGGATCTTAAAGGAACGAAAACCCATCAGAACCTCAAGGACGCTTTTGCGGGCGAGAGTCAGGCCAACCGTCGTTACCTGTACTTCGCGAAGGTTGCGGACGTCGAAGGTGAACCCGAGATCGCCGGTCTTTTCCGCGACACGGCCGAAGGCGAAACCGGTCACGCCCATGGGCATCTTGACTACCTGAAGACGGTTGGCGATCCGGCCACCGATCTCCCTATCGGAGACACGCTGCTCAACCTCAAGTCGGCGGTTCACGGTGAAACGCACGAATACACCGATATGTATCCGGGAATGGCGAAGACCGCCCGTGAGGAAGGCTTCACGGAAATAGCCGACTGGTTCGAGACTCTGGCCAAGGCGGAGAAATCACACGCCGGACGCTTCTCCAAGGCTGCCGATTCCTTGAAGTAATCTCGCGTACGAGCATCAACCCGGGCCGGTCGGAACGAACATCCGGGCCGGCCCGGATTTTCCATATCACCCGGCGCATGTCAGCATCGCGTCGGGCCGGGTCCGCCGCACCCCCGAACGCATCGTTGGAGCGCTTGCCTGATGAGCCGTATCGAAGCACGGCCGACGGACGGCCTTTCATACAACACAACCGAACCGAAGTACTGGGACCGCGAGGGTCTGAACAAGGAACTCGACCGTGTGTTCGACGTCTGCCACGGATGCCGGCTGTGTTTTAACATGTGCCCCTCGTTTCCGGCGCTTTTCGACGCGGTCGACGCAAAGGGCGACGACGTCCGGAATCTTACCCAGGAAGATAAGAATCGCGTCGTCGATCTTTGCTTCGGGTGCAAGCTTTGTGAAGTGCGATGCCCGTACACGCCGCGCGAGGGTCATGAGTTTCAGATCGATTTCCCGCGCCTGATGAACAGAGCCAAGGCGGTCAGGGCAAAGGAGTCGGGTATTGCACTGCGAGAACGGGTGCTCGGAAATCCCGACCGGCTCGGGCGGCTCGGCACGCTTGCCCCCGGGCTTGCCAACTTCGGCTCGCGCAATCGCGCGCAGCGCGTGATGATGGAAAAGGTACTCGGGGTTCATCGCGACAAGAAACTCCCCGAGTTCGCCGGCGAGACCTTCGAGAAATGGGTCGCGCGAAACGGGCTTCCGAAGGCGCCGGAAAATCCGTCGGCAAAAGTGGTTCTGTTTCCGACCTGCTTCGTCAACTACTACAACACCGGTCCCGGGCTTGCCGCGGTCAAGGTGCTTGAGAAGAACCGATGCGCAACGGTCTGTCCCAAACAGAACTGCTGTGGGATGCCCGCGCTGGACGGAGGCGATGTGACATTCGCGCGCGAGCAGGCGCAGGCCAACATCGCCTCGATGCTGCCCTTTGTGCGGCAGGGCTACAAGGTGGCGGCGATCAATCCGACCTGCTCGCTTACGATGAGGCTCGAGTACCCGGAGCTGCTGTCGGGTGACGAAGTCAAAGAATTCTCGGCCGCGGTTGTCGATCTCCACGAGTTGCTCTGGCAGATAAAGCGCAACGACAATTTCAATCGCGAGTTTCGCACCACGCCGGGCAAGGTCGCCTATCATGTGCCATGCCATTTGAAGGCTCAGCAAATCGGGTTTCGTTCGCGCGACCTGATGCGCATCATTCCGGGTTCGCAGGTAACCGTCGTCGACGCGTGCACCGCGCATGACGGCACCTGGGCGATGAAAAAGGAATTTTTCGAACTCTCGATGAAGTGCGGCGGCAAGGCCTTTGACGGGATGCGCAACGCGGGCGCCGACGTGATGGCGACGGATTGCCCGCTTTCCGCGATACAGATCGAGCAGGCCACCGGCACTCATCCGCTTCATCCAATCGAGGTGATTGCCCGGGCCTACGAGGAAGACGGCTTTCCCGACAAGGTTCCCGAAACCGTAGACGAATGAGCGGGTCCGGTGAACGCGCACGAAACGCGGGATGATTTTGTAACTATCGTCGCAATGGCGAACGGTGGACTCCGATCATGAGACCAATTAGCAAGCAGGAAATTCTTACCTTTGAGGAATGGGAGCGGGTTCGTCCACGGCTTCGTCCTCTTTTCATCAATGCCAGAAGTCGCCGTCATCTGACCGTGGGATCGCATCTGACGTTCCTGTTCGAGAACTCTCAGACGGTCTGGTACCAGATTGAGGAGATGCTCCGTGCGGAGAAGATCTCCGCACCCGACGCGGTCCAGCACGAGATAGATACCTACAATGAGTTGATGCCGCCGTCGGGTGGATTTTCGGTCACGATGATGATCGCGTTCGACGATCCGAAGGAGCGGGATTCCGCACTTCGCAGGCTTGCGGGACTGGAAGAGCACGTGTGGCTCAAGCTGGGCGAGCAAAGGATTGCGGCCAGGTTCGATCCGCGGCAAGTGTCGACCGAGCGCCTAAGCTCGATTCAGTTTATTAAGTTCGATGCGGCTGTTGGCGCGGACGAATTCGCAAGGCTCGCCGAAGCGGGTCAGGCGGCGATCGAACTTGATCATCCGAGCCTTGCGGTCGGCGCGTCAATCACGGGAGTGCTGGCGAGCGCCCTTGCTGAAGACCTGGGCAGCGAACGGTAGCCCGCACGTTTTGTCGCGGGGGCCTTTGGAGCAACGACCTGGTCCGCGATATCGGGGCGCGCCGTGTCTATCGCGAATTGGCTATGACAGTACATGCCTGCCACCGCGTTTGACATGATATATCCACAGCGCTGGGCGTTTGTCGCACCCGCCCTCTACAGAGTATTTACGAATGCGAATCTTTCGAAGACGGACACCAAGCGCTCGGCTAACCTTCACTTTTTATGCTTCGCCCCGGTTGGATCCGGCGAAGAAATCGGCGGTTTGGGGCCGGTTTTGACAATTGTTTCGGTGAGGGTCAACGATAGTCAGTTCGCAAAGTGGGTACCGGCTCTATTGGTGGAATGCAATTGTGAACGACCAAAGCCTGCCCCTGATCGAATTAGCCAAGAATTCACGAAGGCTGTTTATATTTTTACTTCAGGCAGCTTTGCGTCATCAGCGTTGGTGGGATGTAATAATCGGGATTGGATTCCTTGGGGGGTTGGGGGACGCGATGTTGTCAACGTCACAGTGGTACCTTGTGCGGACGAAACCAGGGAAGGAGAAGTGGGTTCGCGATCAGCTCTCCGTAAACCTTCCGGAAGTCTTTCTTCCTCTGCTCAGGGCGCGGATGCCGAAGTGGGGCCGGCTTGCGGTGTCGGTCGCGCCGTTGTTTCCATGCTATCTGTTCGCGAAGTTCGACCTGTCGGAACATTATTTTGAGGTCAAATATCTTCCCGGAGTTCAGGGGGTGGTTTCTGCCGGGAGCGATCCGATAGCGGTTTCCGAGCCGATTATCGGCGAGATTCGAAGACGTGGTGTGGACGATATAGTCGAAATCCCCGATGAGCCTTTCGACAATGGAGAAAGGGTCAGGGTGGTGGATGGGCCGTTTCGGGGCTTTGATGCTATTTTCGAGCGCTACCTTTCAAGCTCCGAGCGGGTTGCTATTTTGCTCGGCGCAGTTCAGACGGGTGGCCTCAGGGTGGTTTTACCCGCCGCTGCGTTGGTCAAGTACAATTGAGGCGAGGATGGTGGGTGGTCAGGCGTGGGGGCCGGTGTCGCCCGGACTCATTGGACAGAAGTATCGAAGCGCGATAGCCGCGGCTCTCATGGTGCTGTCGGCGTGCGTGATGCTGGCCGGATGCACGACGCTCGATTGGAGACCCCTTGATTCCGGTACGCCACACGTCAGTTCGTTCATGGGAGTGAGCTTCGGCGAGGAGTTGGCGGATGTGCGGCAGAAGTATCCGATGGGTACTGTCGAAACGAGTCCATACGGTGCGCCTGCCTATAAACTCGTGAACCAAAGGGCGGGGTCGGTCCTTTACAACAGCATTGTCTACGAGTTCGCGCACGGTTCCGGGATGCAGCTCGCGTACGCGACATTCAGCCGTGATTCCCGTCATGTCATGTTCGACGACCTGCGCCATCACCTTGGTCCGCCAACCTCGATAAGTCGCGGCACCGATCACGAGCATGGGCCGGCGGCGGCTTCATGGATTCTCCCCAGTGGAGAAACGGTGGCGTATAATCGCGAGGCTGATCGATTGGTGATTCTGGGGCCCAAGGGTTCGTCGCTAAAAGCCGATATTCGCTTGCGCGAGAAGGAAAACTCGTAACTTTAACTGGATATGCAATGAGAGCCCTCGATGCGCACGACTCGTGGGCCGACGGATGGGGAA
>JBJKQX010000473.1:0-3338 GCA_046704965.1 Binataceae bacterium (SeqCode) | reverse complement strand
GCGGTCGTGGTTGGGAACGTGACCGACGATGGGCGATGGCGCGCGCGTTACCAGGGCAGTATGGTTGCCGACATCCCGATCGCGGCGTTGGCCGACGAAGCACCCGCCTACGACCGACCGACGAAGGCTCCCGCCGAGCCGCCGCGGCGTCCGGCGCCGTTGACCGACCATCCTGCGCCCGCGGACGCGCTCCGCGCGATTCTCGCCAATCCGAACGTCGCTTCCAAACGATGGATCCATCGCCAGTATGACTCGATCGTTCAGAGCAACACCGTGCTCGGCCCGGGCGGCGACGCTGCTTTGCTCAGGATAAAGGGCACTCGGCGCGGTCTGGCGCTCAAGGTCGATTCCAACCCGCGCGCTTGCGCGCTCGATCCCTATCTTGGAGCGGTTGCCACGGTCTGCGAGGCTGCGCGAAACGTCGCGTGCGTCGGGGCAAGGCCGGTCGGCATAACCAACTGCCTCAACTACGGAAACCCGGAGCGGCCCGAGGTGATGTGGCAGTTTACGCGCGGAATCGAGGGGCTTCGCGACGCCGCGATTGCCTTCAAGACTCCGGTCATCAGCGGCAACGTGAGCTTCTACAATGAGACCGAAGGGCACGCGATTCCACCCACGCCGACTATCGCGATGCTGGGTGTGATGGATGACGTCGAAAAGCGTGTGACGCACTTTTTCAAGGCGCCGGGTGACGTGATCATGCTCGCGCGTACCGGGGCGCCGTCGCTCGCCGCCAGCGAGTACGAGGCGATGTTCGGAAGCTCCGTCGGGGGGCTTTCCGCGATTGACCTTGGGAAGGAAAAGAAGCTGCTCGACACCCTGCTTGGCGGGGTTGCCATCGGGCTGATAAGATCTTCTCATGATGTCTCGGAGGGTGGGCTTGCGGTTGCAATAACGGAGGCCTGCTTCAATCCGAATGGTCCGATGGGGGCGGAAATCGACGGACTTGAGTCTCAAAACCCGTCGGAACTGTTCGGCGAGGGACCCTCGACGATAATCTTCAGCATCAGGGAAAACGATCTGTCGCGTGTGACTCGGATGTTTGCCGACGCCGGCGTATGGTGTCGCGACGTGGGCAAGGTTTCGGACAGTGGGCGGCTCAGAATTGGTACGTCGATAGACCAAGACGTTCGGGAACTCATGAACATCCATGAGGAGGCTCTGCCAGGGAGGCTTCACGGCGATGACTCTTGACGACAGCGCGGAGTTGTTTGTCGAGGAATCTAACCTCGACGGCTTCCATGAGGAATGTGGCGTCTTCGGCGTTTACGGCCATCCGGAGGCGGCGAACCTGGTTTATCTTGGCCTTTACGCCCTGCAGCATCGCGGGCAGGAATCGGCCGGAATCGTTTCCTCCAATCGCAAGGCGCTGATAGCGCATCGCGGGATGGGTCATGTCGCCGATATTTTCGACGGCACGATTATCAACCGTTTGGAAGGTACCAGCGCTATCGGGCACAACCGTTATTCCACGCAGGGCGCGACGACAATCAAAAACTGTCAGCCGCTGGTGGTCGAATACGCCCGCGGCGGTATCGCGCTGGGCCATAACGGCAACCTGGTCAACTTTTCCGAGCTTCGCGCCATGCTCGAAGCTCGCGGCTCGATTTTTCAGTCGTCTTCGGACAGCGAAGTCATAATTCATCTTATCGCCGCTTCGCAGGCGCCGACGGTCGCCGAGCGCGTGGCGGAGGCGCTCGGGCAAATCAAGGGTGCCTATTCGCTGGTAGTGCTGACCGAAAACGAGATGATCGCGGCGCGCGACCCGTTCGGGTTTCGCCCCCTAGTGCTCGGCAAGCTCAACGACGCCGTGGTTGTCGCTTCGGAGACGTGCGCGCTCGATCTGGTTCGCGCGGAATATATTCGCGAGGTTGAACCGGGCGAGATCGTAATCGCGAGCGACGGCGGGATGCAATCGATAAAGCCGTTCGCGGCGATGCCGACCAAGCGATGCGTCTTCGAGTACGTTTATTTCGCCCGCCCTGACAGCCTGCTGTTCGGGCGCAACGTTTACCAGGTGCGAAAGATGCAGGGGAAGGCGCTCGCCCGTGAATGCCCGGCCGAGGCTGACATTGTCGTTCCGGTCCCCGACTCGGGAAATGCAGCGGCGCTTGGCTATGCGGAGGAATCAGGGCTGCCGTTCGAGATGGCGCTGGTGCGAAGCCATTACGTAGGCCGCACGTTTATCGAGCCGCGCCAGTCGATACGCCATTTCGGCGTAAAGATAAAGTTCAATCCGGTCAGCGAACTGCTGCGCGGCAAACGCATCGTTCTTATAGAGGATTCCCTGGTGCGCGGAACCACGCTGCGCAAGGTAATCCCGATGCTGCGGCAGGCCGGAGCGCGCGAGGTCCACATGCGTATCGCGGCTCCGCCGACCATGAATTCATGTTTCTACGGAATCGACACGCCGACCTGCGAAGAGCTGCTCGCGTCGAGCCATTCGGTCGAGGAGATTCGCCGCTTCATCACGGCCGACTCGCTCGGCTACCTGAGTTGGGACGGTCTCTATTCGTTCGTGAACGGTGAGCGCGACGGATTCTGCGACGCATGCTTTACGGGAACCTATCCCCTCGAAATTCCGCGCGAGCGCGCCGAGCATCAGTTGCACCTGTTCGACGCCTCTGAGCGTTCCGGGGTTCACGGTGCAGGTCGCTGACGCGTTTGTTTCGTTGACCGCCTGACGGTCATTCCGGCGTCTGGCGCAGATTGAGCCATCTGAGCGCCGCGAACAGAGCAAGCGCCACGATTACCACCACGGCGGCAATAGGCTGAGCGGCGGCGAGACCAAAGCCCTCGAACCGATCATAGATCAACACCGGCGCGGTCATCGGGTAGTACGCAAGAACCACCACCGCACCGAACTCTGAAAGCGCACGCGCCCACATCATCACCGCGCCCGAGACCAGCGTCCCACGCGCCATCGGAACCGTGACGCCGAAGAAGGCCGACCATGGTCCGCGCCCCAGGGTCCGCGCCACACTTTCGAGCCGAGGGTCCACGGCGCGAAATCCGTCGCGTGCGGCGTTTATCAGGAACGGTGCGCTCACGAACAGCATCGCGATGACGATTCCCGGAATCGCGCCCGCAAACTGGATACCGAGCACCTCGAACGCCCGGCCCACGAAGAAGCGGCGTCCAAACACGAACAGTAACGCGATGCCGGCGATCGGATGCGGAATGACGATCGGAAGATCGATCAGGCCCTCAAGCAGCGCCTTGGCCGGAAACTCGTAGCGCGCGAGCAGGAAGCCGAGCGGAATCCCAACGATTATCCCGAGAATCGTTGCCCAGGTCGCGGCCAGCACACTGGTGCCGATTGCCGCAAGCACCTCGGG
>JBJKQX010000472.1:0-3838 GCA_046704965.1 Binataceae bacterium (SeqCode) | reverse complement strand
GTGGTGCAAGGCTGCTCGCAGCCGAAGGGCGCGGAGCGCGTTTCGACGGGGCACGGACGTACGCAACGCGAACCGGTCTGTCGGGTGTATGCTTTGGCTTGCTGCGGATCAAAAAGGAAATTCCTGCTTAGGACGGGCGGAAACAGAACGTCCTTGGAGGGTTCCATGAGCCAAGTTATGGGCCGAGCCGCGCTGCTCGCGGTCGGAATTGCCGCTGCGCTGGCCGTGGCTGCGAGCGCATCACAACCGCCGCCGGCGGGGCGGGTCTGGTTTTGGTTCAAGAGCTGCGGAGAGCCGCGCATGACGCTGCAGGTCAGCCTCGATGGTGCGACAATATTCGGATCGTCGTTTCCGATATGCAAGGGGAAGCGCTCCAGCGTCTCTCAGGCTGTGCGGAGAAAGCAGCTCAACTTTACTTTCAAGCCGTCCCGAGCGATTGTTTGGAAGGGCTACAGAGATTCGGATAATACGACCCGTCCCGGCCAAGCCATTAAGGGGTCGATCTGGTTAGCCGGGAGCGATCCCGATGATCTAGTACTAGGCGTAGTCTTTATGACGCGCAAGAGCATCTACATGAATACCCTTCACATAGCACACCCGGGAAAGCGAGACCAAACTGAGATCGAGCCAGGGCTAACCGTAACCACGTATCCGGCGAAATCGGGAAAAGAGCATTAAGAGGATACGTGTTGTGCCATCAGCAGACCGACCACAACGACATTGACCCGCAGACTGGACGAACATGGCTGGCTCAACCAACCCGATTACCCCAAAAACAGTTCGCCTGCTCGACAATAGTCCGCATACCAGTTTGAGCCATGGCGTTGCTTTGACTGGGTGGGACTATGAAGGGGGCTGGCTGCTCACCTGTAGTGCTTCCCTCTAAAACTGGACAGTTTTCATAGGTAGAATCAGGGCCTCCAAACAGGAGGCGCCATTGGCAGCCACACGTCCGTCGTCGTAATGAATACGCTCATCGCCGGCATTTTCGACGCAGTGGCTATTCTGCATTCACTAGCGCACGGGCAGCGGCGCCCGTGCCACAGCGGACGAGGGTTGTCGAGTGATCTGCCGATGAAATGTCCGTCCGTGCCGCGAACCTGATTCCTGATTCGCGCGTTAACCTGCCAAATCCTTCTCGATGTGGAACTTTAGCGGGTCGATGACACCGTGGGCTTCCTTACGCGCCGCGATCTCGGGCGACTTGAGCGCGGCCTGCATTTTCCCCATATCTTGAACGTCGATAAGAACGGCGACGTTGTTGCTGCCATCAGCAGCGAGGTATTCGACTACGTTCGATCCCCAGGGAGCGAATGCGGCGACTCTTTCCGAATGCTTGCTTGCCCAGTGGGCGCGGTCGCGGACTGCGTGGGTGACGACGATTTTTGGCATAGTTTCCCCTTTAATCTGGATTTTTCAAGATCGGATCTGAAGCTGCATTGAGCATACGCGCCATCGGGCCCGAGAGCAATGCGGTCAGGTAGTCTGGCCTCGTCCGGTAAGGGGATTTTTGCGGCAGGACGGGGCAGCTCACCCCGTGCTCGCCGTTGGCTCAAGGCGCTGCCAGCCTCTGCCGTATGCGATGAGCTCGTTGGCCGCCCTTGTTCCCGTATCCTGTGTCGCCGTGATTGTCTCCCCTCCGATTTAGACCTTCGGCCAGCGCACGATGCAGTCTTTCTGCTCCCGACACAACTAATTTGCCGCCAGAGCAGGCCCAGCAGAAGCGTCGTGGTTCCGACCGATGCGCCCGACGCAGCCGCCGTCGCGGGCCAGAATTCGCCGCTCGTTCCCAGCGGGTAATTCTTTCCGCAAACTGCTAACTTTGCAGGATTTCCTCCCTCCTTGCCTGGACGAGTTTTCGGGAGGGACTTCAGTTAACTCGCACACAAGTATCGAACCGGCCAGGCTGGTTCTGAAGCCCGAGGAGGGGCCACGAAAGTGCCACCACTTTGGTGGGCTGAGCTAGGATGTAAACCTTCCCTCGTTCGCTTCTTGTCTTGTGCCGACGCCAATGTAAGGATGAATCCACTATGATGATTGGCGAGCGCATCAGATCGATCAGGGAACTAAAGGGCCTTTCTCAGGGCGAAATTGAGAGGCGCAGTGGCATGTTGCGCTGCTATATTTCGCGCGTGGAAAACGGCCACACGATGCCATCGCTGGACACTTTGGATAAGTTCGCCCGGGCGTTCGAGATACCCCTTTATCGACTTTTCTACGAAGGGGAAATACCCGCCGCTTTGCTCACGCCGACCGCGGAAGAGATCGCATTGCAGCGGGAGCAGTGGTCTACAATGGGCCAGCTTGCAAAGCTGTGCCAGAAACTGACCGCCCGGGAACGGCAAATCCTGATTCAAACCGCTGAGAGCCTGTGCAAAGTGTGAGCCAGCCCCTACGGCCGGCTTGAACTCAATCCCGCGCTTTGCTGCTACGGACACTGCAATTTCTTTTAAAGGCCGCAATCCGGCGAACAACCTACCCTGCTCAAACTAATGCAACTGCCGGCCAAGTCTTCGGCGACCGGCGCTCCATGCGACTGCCGCAGTCAAACACATTCTCGGATAATTGATGCCCGAATGACTCCAGGGATGAGAGCTCACTGAGCGCGGGGGCAGGCGCTGGTCGCCGCGGATGTGATCCGCGACGCCCGATTGCGAGCTAGCGCCGACGTGACGAGCGTCACAGACACGAGATGCGAATCTGGGTTATGGTTGGGTCGGCTGCAGGGGTGGGACGTTCTGCGTAAAAGCGCCTTGCAGCTGGCAAACAAGGAGACAATTACGGTCAAGCGTGCGTTCTGAATGGGGCGGTCAGCTCCTTCGCGCCGCGATATCGAAGAGGGGCCGTTGGCGTCGGCCATCTGTCTCTCTCAGCAAGTTACCGCCGGGGTTGCGCCTTCTCCCCCACGCCTACTTGGCCACCCCGGCGGACCCCTTTTCTCTGGTATCAGTTGCTGCCCCGGTCATTCTCAGCACTGAACGCCCGCTGCCTGTCGTCATCGCCGCCCTTCCAACACCTCGCGGATGCGAATTTCCAGAGGGCTTATCGCACCGTCGTAACCCTGACAGACTTACGAGCCATTGCCGATAGGCTTTGGCGCGAGGATCTGCTTCAGGTAATTCGTCGTGCCCGGCACTCGGACAAGATGCGGATACTTCAGTCCGCCGTCGTAATAGACAGTGTAGAGCGCGGTGAGGCCTTCGCCCTTCGCGGTGATGCGCAATGGCTGCTTGCTCTTTTGCGCCTGGGCGATTTCGCTTCGCAACACGGCGGTGCTGTACGCGTGGCCACTGATGGACACCAACTGCATGCCCGGTGCGAGCCCGGCCTTGAATGCCGGTCCATTCCATAGCACGTCCACAACCTTGCCTTGCCCGTCGAGGAACAGCCCCACCGAGAACATGGCGTTGACGCCATGGCTGCTGAGCTCACCCTTGCCAACGTTCTCGAGTGCGTTTTGATACCGTGAAGGCCGATCGGTGTAGACAAGGCGCCAACCGCTGCCGTTGATCCCCGAAAGCAGCGGGACCTGGTTCCCCACTCCGTACAGCCAATTGTGCAGGAAACTCGCCCAGTCATACGGCTGGACCGTATTAAGGGCGTTGACGACGTCTTGGAACGTGTAGGTGTGTGTTACGAAACTGCCGTTGTCGATTCCGAAAAATCGCCGGGCAAAATCGTCGATCGAGAGCCGATCGTGGCTCAGCGTCCGGATCTTCACATCGACGGCGAGCCAGAGCAGTTGGCCTTCCCGATAGAAATCGATTTGCCGTCGCCAGTTCGCCCATGCGCTTGGCGAGCTGTAAAGCAACTGCGCGGCGTCGGTGGTATCAATCAG
>JBJKQX010000471.1:0-9577 GCA_046704965.1 Binataceae bacterium (SeqCode) | reverse complement strand
CATCGACTTAAGCTCGCGCAGGAATTCGGGCGTGAGTTCATCGTGACCCGCGCGCGCTTCCGTCGCGACGATTTCGGCCACCGCGTCGACAAACCACGCGTCGATACGGCTTAGCTCGTGAACCTCTTCGCGCGTAAGGCCAAGTCTGAGTGCGTCGGCGAGATAATAGATGCGGTGACTGTTGGGAACCTGAAGGCGAGCGCGCACCTCTGCCAGTGCGCCTTCGGAGCCAAGCCCTGCCACGCGGCTCTCAAGACCGTGGGAGCCGATCTCAAGCGAGCGCAGCGCCTTCTGGAGCGATTCCTTGAAGGTGCGCCCAATCGCCATCGCCTCGCCCACCGACTTCATCTGCGGGCCAAGCTCGTCCACCGCGCCGCGGAATTTTTCGAACGCGAAACGCGGAATTTTCGTTACGACGTAATCGATCGTGGGCTCGAAACAGGCCGGCGTCTTCTTCGTGATGTCGTTCGGGATCTCGTCAAGCCGATATCCGACCGCGAGCCGTGCCGCTATCTTTGCGATCGGGAAACCGGTCGCCTTCGACGCCAGCGCCGAGCTTCGCGACACCCGCGGATTCATCTCGATCACCACCATCCGTCCGCTGCGTGGATCGACCGCGAACTGGATATTCGAACCGCCCGTGTCCACTCCGATTTCGCGGATGATTCGGAGCGACGCGTCGCGCATCAACTGATATTCCTTGTCGGTCAGCGTCTGCGCGGGAGCGACGGTTATCGAATCGCCGGTGTGAACCCCCATCGGGTCGAGGTTTTCTATCGAGCAAATGATGACGACGTTGTCCGCGCCGTCGCGCATCACCTCAAGCTCGAACTCCTTCCATCCTTCGATCGATTGCTCGATCAACACCTCGCGACTCGGCGACATGTCGAGGCCCCACGCGACCCGGGTACGAAATTCTTCCACCGAGCGCGCGATCGAACCCCCCGTACCGCCGAGCGTTCGCGACGGCCGGATGATGAGCGGCAGTCCCAGGCGCTCAAGGATTCGCTCCGCCTCATCCATCGAATGGGCTACTTCGGATTCCGGCACCTCAAGGCCGATATTCACCATCGCACGCTTGAACAGGTCGCGGTCTTCGGCCTTCTTGATCGCGTCGAGCTTTGCCCCGATAAGTTCCACACCGAAGCGATCAAGCACGCCGGTTTCGGCAAGCTCGATCGCAAGATTGAGCGCCGTCTGACCGCCGACGGTCGGCAGAAGCGCGTCGGGGCGTTCCTTTTCGATAATCTTTGCTATCGAATCGGCGGTCATCGGCTCGACATAGGTGCGATCGGCAAGCTCGGGGTCGGTCATGATGGTCGCGGGATTGGAATTGATCAGAATCAGCTTCAATCCTTCTTCGCGAAGCGCCTTCAGCGCCTGTGTTCCCGAATAGTCGAACTCGCAGGCCTGCCCGATCACGATAGGACCGGAACCAATCAGCAGAATGGATTTGAGATCTTTTCTAAGCGGCACGTTTAGCGTCCGAAATTCTGACGTTGTGAAGCATTAGCAATTGATCGACACGGTTGCGGCACATGCTATGCCGCAGGCTTCTCCTGCGCGAGCACGCGATCGAGCGCCTCGGCTCCGTAACGTGGAAACTCCTCGACCATGCGCCGGAAGCGGCCGAACAGGTAGCCCGAGTCATGAGGCCCCGGCGAGGCCTCGGGATGATACTGGACCGAGAAGAACGGCGCGCCGACGCCGCGCAGACCCTCCACCGTCCGGTCGTTGAGGTTCAAATGGGAAAGCTCGGCGCGACCCGCGAGCGATTCTGTATCGACCGCGAAACCGTGATTTTGCGAAGTGATCTCGACCCGCGTGGTACGAAGATCGATTACCGGATGATTGGCGCCGTGATGTCCGAAGTTGAGCTTGAACGTCTTTCCACCAAGCGCGAGAGCGAGAATCTGATGGCCGAGGCAGATGCCGAAGACAGGTTTCTTGCCCAGAAGATTGCGTACTGTTTCATGCGCGTAGGACACGGCCGCCGGATCGGCTGGCCCGTTCGACAGGAATATGCCGTCCGGATTGAGCGCCAGAATCTGCTCCGCGGTGTACGAAGCCGGAACAACCTTCACGCGAAATCCCGTCTTGACCAGCAAGCGCAGGATGTTCTGCTTGATGCCGTAGTCGATAGCGACCACGAATGGGGCGTCGCGCAGTTCGTTTTCCTTGAGGCGTCGATAACCGCTGGCAAGCTCCCACTCGCCCAACTCCCAGTCGTAAGGCTCCGAGCAGGTGACCTCTTTGACCAGGTCGCGACCGACCAGACCGGGCGCCCCCTTGGCCTTGCGCACCAGTGAGTCCGGGTCGAGGTCAACGGTCGACAGGACGGCCTCCTGCGCCCCGTGCGTTCGTATGTGTCGAACCAGGGCGCGTGTGTCGATTCCTTCGATTCCGACGATGCCCGCCTTTTCCAGATACTCCGAAAGCGCCATCTCGGAACGCCAGTTCGACGGACGCGGCCAGCACTCCTTGACGACGAATCCCTCGACGTAGACGCGCGACGATTCAACGTCCTCGCGATTGATGCCGACGTTCCCGATTTCAGGATACGTCATGCATACGATTTGCCCCTTGTACGAAGGATCGGTCAGGACCTCCTGGTACCCGGTCATCGCCGTATTGAAAACCGCCTCGCCCGTTGCTTCGCCGGTGGCGCCAAACGCGCTGCCACGGAAACCCCGTCCGTCGCCGAGCGCCACTATTGCTTCACGTTTACCCATCAGGAAATAGTTCCGTGTCGTTGGTCGTAAACAACTTCGCCCCCCACAATCGTCATCGCCGCTCTGCCGCGAAGCCGCATCCCGGCAAACGGGGTATTGCGGCTCCTGGACAGGAATCTGGCGGGGTCAACGGTCCATTCGATATCGGGATCGATGATAGTGATGTCGGCGCGGCTTTTCGCCGACATACCCTCCGCCTCAAGTCTCAAAAGTTTTGCCGGGTTGAGCGACATCATCTCGATCATTCGAGTCGCGGTGATTACTCCCTCGCGCACAAGCCCTAGCGCGAGCCCTAATGACGTCTCCAGCCCGACCACGCCGTTTGCCGCGCAGGTCAGCGTGCGAGCCTCTTCTTCGGACAACTGCTTCGCCCCGGCGTCCGCCACGAAACATCCCGCCAGCCTCTCAAGATTCTTCGAGTCCGGGTCGTGTGGCGCATGGTCGGTTGCGATCATATCGATCGTCCCGTCACCCATCGCCTCGCGCAAAGCCTCGACGTCGCGGCGCGATCGAAGCGGAGGATTCATTTTCGCATTGGGGCCGAATCGGAGCACCGCCGTCTCGTCCAGCGCAAAATGATGGGGCGTCACCTCGCACGTGACGCGAGTGCCGGTCCGACGCGCGGCCCTGACCATTTGCACCGACTCCGCGCACGACAGATGAGCCACATGAACGGCAGCCTCCGCACCCATCGCGAGCGCCAGGTCGCGGCGTATCATGCGGGTTTCGGCGGATGGCGGCACGCCCTTTACGCCGAGGCGCTTCGACACCTCGCCAGCGTTTACCGCACCTCCGGCCGAAAGCTCGCGATCCTCTTCATGCAGCGAAACCGCAAAGCCGAGGCTCGACAACCGATCGAACGCTTCACGCAACAGCACCTGATCGTCGATCGGGATACCGTCGTCCGAGAACAGTCGCGCGCCAGCGTCGACCATCGCGTCGAAATCGACAAGCTCAACGCCGCCAAGCCCTTTGGTCACGGCGGAAACCGGAATCAGCCGCGCCGATCGCACCTTGCGCGCGCAATCGAGCATATAGCGCGTCACTTCCGGCGTGTCATTGACGGGAGACGTATTCGCCATCGCGGCGACCGCGGTGAAACCTCCCGCCGCCGCGGCGCGAAGACCGGACTCGATGGTCTCCTTTTGCGGAAATCCCGGATCGCGCAGATGAACGTGCGGGTCAACCAGACCGGGCACGACCCACCATCCCGAAGCGTCGATCATGGTTGCGCCGCCAGGCGCGGAAATCGCGCCAGCGACGTCCACGGCTTTGATATATCCGTCGACCACCAGAACGTCATGAGGCCCGTCGAGCCCGATGGCTGGATCGATGACGCGTCCGCCGCGGATAAACAGCGCGCTCATCGAACGCTCTCCTCCTGTTTCTCCTTGAGCGTCTCAACCATCGAGTAAACAGTCACCCGATCGTGCGAACGCGGATGGCTCTTGCCGTCCGGAACGTCGAGCCGCACTTGCACCCGCTCCGAGCGCGAAGTCGGGATATTCTTTCCGACGTAGTTGGCGCGAATCGGAAGCGCGCGATGGCCACGGTCAACCAGAACCGCGATTTTGACCTCCGCCGGCCGTCCCCGCTCCCACAGCATCGCCATCGCCCGCTGCGCGGTCCATCCGCTGTTGATGACGTCGTCGACCAGCACGATCACGCGCCCGTCGGTCGAAACCTCGTCGACACCGTCGAGCGAGCGGATCGCGTCCGCGCCCGCGTAAGCGTCGAGCACGGCGCATGGCAGACGCATTGCGGTTCGTTCTTCGAGCAGGTCGCGAAGTCTCATCGCGAGAATCGCGCCGCGACTCACCACGCCGACTATCAGCACCCTGTCCAGGTCCGCGATATCCCCCATTGCCTGTTCGGCGAGCGCTTCGACCGCCGCTGCAATCTGCTTGGCGTTCATGATCTCGCGCTGCGGTCCGCGACGATACGGTTCGTAGCCTGCCTCTTCGGCCTGCTTCACGGTGTCGAATACCGCCAGCGAGCCTTCCTCTATCCAGTCGCGCACATACGGCGCGAGACTCTCGTCGAATCGGTAATAGCGACGCGTGCGAACGTGCCCCACGAACTCGACACCCAGTTCGCGATCGCAGTAATCGCACCTCAACATGAGTATGTTGTTCGCCCCGGCTCTTCCGAGCCTGAACTTGGGCGCTAGATACGACGTCTCGAACCGCGTGATGCAGTTCGCATTGGGGCATCGCGGCGCAGGCTCGGACCGGAACCTCACCGCCGGCAGTCCGACCGCGGCGGGACGCTCGGCACCTGCCGCGTGCTCCAATATCCACGCGACCATTGCCATCCGGACCGGCACCCCGGCGGCAGCCTGCTCGAAATAGATTGCGCGCGGGTCGCTGTCGAGCTCGTAGTCGAGCTCAGTGGTGCGCGGCAGCGGATGCATCACGACGGCTCCGTGAGTGCGGCTGGTCTTGAGCGCACGCGCGTCGAATCGAACATACTCCTCAGGTGCCGCGCCCTTTTCCGCGAGCCGCTCCTTCTGAAGCCTTGTCACATAGAATGCGTCGAGCGCCTTGGGCGCCTGACCGGCGGGCAAAGTTTCTATCGGCATCTCCGACGTAAACAGCGCCATCTGATGGGGCGCGTTCGGCGTCAGGTACAGGGCGTCGAGATTTCCGGCAAGCGATCCCAGTTCCTCCATTGAAACGATCGAGAAACTGTAATTGCTGTCCGCCCGCACACGTTCGAGCACGTAGTTGGGAACGTTCATCCCGGCGGTCGGCACGGCCACGATATTCGCGCCGAAGCGTGCCAGCGCGTATATGAGCGAATGGACCGTGCGGCCGTACTTGAGATCGCCGCATAGCGCGACCGTGAGTCCCTTGAGATGCCCTTTTTTCTTTCTCAGGATGTAGAGATCGCAAAGCGTCTGCGTGGGATGCTCGCGGCTGCCGTCGCCGGCGTTGATGACAGGGCATGGCGCGTACTCGGCGGCCACGCGCGCGGCGCCGTCGTACGGATGGCGCAATACGATCAGATCCGCGTAGGCGCTCACCACCCGAACCGTGTCGGCGAGCGTTTCGCCCTTGGCCGCGGAACTGGCGCGCATGTCGGGCGAGCTTATCACCGAGCCGCCGAGACGATGCATCGCGGATTCGAAACTCAGTCGCGTACGTGTCGAGGGCTCATAGAAGAGTGTCGCCATGATAAGCCCGTCGGCGACCGTCACTGGCTCCGCGCACTCAAGCGCCACGCTAAAACGGTCGGCGAGCGTAAAGATTCGCTCGATTTCCGACAGCGCCAGGTCGTCAATCGAGACGACGTCGTATTTGGGAAGCCGTCTCATTTCGTAGCCGTCGTTTCTCCCAGCAGCACGCCGTCGAAACCGTCGGTCTCTGCAAGTTTGACGTAAACCCGTTGGTCGCGGGCAGCCTCGACGTTGCGGCCGACGAAATCCGCGCGAATCGGAAGCTGATGGCCGCCGCGATCGACCAGAATCGCAAGCTGCACGGACTCGGGGCGCCCGAGGTCGGAAATCGCCTGAAGAGCGGCGCGCGCAGTGCGCCCGGTGTAAAGCACGTCGTCAACCAGAATTACCGTTTTGCCATCGAGCAGGAACGGGATATCGCGCCCCAGCAGTCTCGGGTCTCCCGGAGTTCCTTTCTGATCGTCGCGATAGGATGAAATATCGAGCGTTCCAATCGGGACTTCGCTCTCACGCGCGTCGCGAAGCACCGACGCCAGCCTTGAGGCGAGCGTGGCTCCACGCCGAAGGATCCCAACCAAGACCAGGTTGTCGGTGCCGCCGTTTCGCTCCGCAATCTCGTGCGCGAGCCGCGTGACGCATCGCCTCACGGCGTCAGCGTCGAGCGCGATGGTGGATTTCGGGCTCATCGCTCGGGACAAAAAAACACCCGACCGCGAGCGCAGCCGGGTTGGTTAGAATACACAATCATCGTCATGAACCTTTCCGCCCTCTCTGTGGCGGGTTAAAGGTACAGTTTCTTTCTACAGGCGCATTCGGCCTGGATCAAGCAGCGAGCAAAACTAAAGCGCTTTCTTCGCCGTCTTATCCGCGGCCACGGCGTTCGAGCTTCCTGAGCCGCTGGTCCTGATCGCGCACCTGGACGGTCATCCGGTCGTCGAATCGGTCGAATTTGCGAGCAAGCGCAGTGAGCGCCTTGTTGGTCTGCTTGATGTCGCCGCCGAGTTTCTTCGCACTTGTTTCGGCGGAAGCTCTGACCTCGCGTTTGAGTTCCCGGATACTCTCTGCAAGCTCCCGACTGACTTCCGATGCGGCTCGACGCGACGCACGTATCGCTGCGGGGCGAACGGTCTCTGCAACTTCCGCCGGAGTATCCTCCGCGCCTGACTCTACCGCTGCGGTCGCCTGCGCCTTGAGGATCGATTCGGTGGCCGCCAACTGCTCGCGGAATTCCACCCGGGTGCGACCGATCATCTCGCCAAGCCGAATCATCTCGGCACCCAGGTCGGCGCGCAGCGATGAAACATTGGCGCGGTTCTCGGCAATCTGGTCCGACAGAAAGCGGATCTGGTTTCCGACCTCCGCGAACTGCCCGACCATCTCCTCACGGAGTGTTTCGAGTCCACCCTTGAAGCCGGATACCGCCTCAACCACCAGGTCAAACCTGGCGCCGATATCTTCCAGCATCGTGCCAATTCTGGACAGCGCTTCGTCAGCCACCACCGGCTCTCCCCTCTAGTGGATAATCTTGCCGAACCGGTCCCATCTGACGTGACCGAGTCCGGAACCATTCTTGTTCCAAGACCAATAGATGATTAGCGCGTGTCCCTCAATATTGTTCATAGGCACGAATCCCCAGAAACGACTGTCCCAACTCCGGTCGCGATTGTCGCCCATCACGAACACGTCGCCCTTGGGCACCTTGGTCGGCCCGTAATAGTCCTGCTGCGAGAACGGCGAGCGCTGGTCCGCCGACAGAATGAAATGCGCATGAGGGTCGGGAATCAACTTGCCGTTTATCCACACCTTGCGATTCCTGATCTTTATCGTGTCTCCGCCCACCGCGATAACCCGCTTGATGAAATCCTCACTTGGTTTAGGCGGAGCGACAAACACGATGACGTCGCCGCGATGGACCTTGCCTGTGCGGAAAAGATAATGCCCCCAGGGGATTCCCGGAATATGCAGGTAGAAGAACGAATCGGGCAGCCTGAATCCGTAGGCGAATTTGTCGACCAGAATATGATCGCCGATCTTCAACGTCGGCTCCATCGAACCCGAGGGAATCTCGTACGCCTGGAGAAAAAACGTCCGAATGAAGATCGCGATAATGAGCGCGATGATAAGCGGCGGCCCGTATTCGCGGGCTACCGAGTACTCTTGCCGCGGCTCCGGCTGGCCGTCCTTGCTTTTCTTCGGCTGTTGCTGCGATTTGGAAAGGTTGCTCGCTGGTTCGGCCACGTTTTCGCCCTACTCTCCCACCTTGAGCAGGGCGAGGAACGCCTCTTGCGGGATTTCGACCCGCCCGACCTGCTTCATCCGTTTCTTGCCTTCTTTCTGTTTCTCGAGCAGTTTGCGCTTCCGGGTTATGTCACCGCCGTAACATTTGGCGGTCACGTTCTTGCGCAGAGCTTTTACGCTTTCGCGTGCGATCACCTTGGCTCCAAGCGCGGCCTGGATCGCCACTTCGAACATCTGGCGGGGGATCAGCTGCCGCATCTTCTCGCACAACATCCGGCCCCGCTCGTAGGCCTTGTCGCGATGCACGATTATCGAAAGCGCGTCGATGATCTCACCGTTGATCCGTATATCCAATTTAACCAGAGGCCCCGCGCGGAAGTCCAGAAACTCATAGTCGAGCGACGCGTAACCCCGGCTCATCGACTTCAGCCGATCGTAGAAGTCGAACACGATCTCCGCCAGCGGCATTTCGTAACGCAGCACCACGCGCTTTTCGTCGAGATAACGCAGGTCGCGCTGCACCCCGCGGCGCTCTTCGCAAAGATTCATTACCGGCCCCAGGAACTCATTGGGCATATGAATCGATATTAGGATGAATGGCTCCTCGATGCTTTCGATTTCGTTCTCGCCCGGCAGCAGCGACGGATTGTCGACCATCAGAACCCGACCATTGTTGCATCGAACGCGATATTCGACAGTCGGCGCGGTCACGATAAGGTCGATGCCGAATTCGCGCTCCAGACGCTCCTGGGTGATCTCCATGTGCAACAGTCCGAGGAACCCCGCCCGGAATCCGAAGCCCAGCGCCTGCGAGGTTTCAGGTTCGCAGATAAAGCTTGCGTCGTTGAGCCTCAGCTTCTCGATTGCGTCGCGGAGCGCTCCGTACTGATTCGCCTCGGTCGGATACAGGCCCGCGAACACCATCGGCTTCAACTCCTTGAAGCCCGAAAGCGGCCGCGGCGCGGGATGTTCGGCGTCGGTCAGCGTATCGCCAACCCGCATGTCCTGAACGCTCTTGATGCCGCCGACGACCAGCCCCACTTCGCCAGGATTCAGCGACTCGACCTCGCGCTCGTGCGGAGTAAGCTGGCTCAGGCGAAGCACTTCGCCCTCCTTGCCGGTCGCCATCAGGCGCACCTTCATGCCCTTTCGGATCGAACCCCCAAACACTCGCACCAGCCCGATTACGCCCGTGTACGCGTCGTACCAACTGTCGAAGATGAGAGCGCGAAGACCCGGCACATCCGGCGCCTTGGGCGGCGGAACGCGATGAACGATCGCTTCGAGCACCTCGTCGATGCCTACGCCCTCCTTGGCGCTGGTCAGAATCGCATCTTCGGCACTCAGGCCGATTATGTCCTCGATCTGATGGCGGGTGTGTTCGACATCCGCGCCGGGCAGGTCAATCTTGATGATGACGGGAATTATT
>JBJKQX010000470.1:0-2847 GCA_046704965.1 Binataceae bacterium (SeqCode) | reverse complement strand
AAGTTCCAGCAATCCGAGAATTTGTCCGCCAGTTCGTTGTCGCCGAGCGGATTAGCTGCCGTGCCGCGCGGTTCGGCAACCTCCTCAACGATTCGGCTGCCGTCCTTGCGCTCCACCGTGAGACGGGCAAAGGTGGCACGCGTTCCTTCCTCGACTGCAACGTCATGTTTGCCCATCCTCACCTTTTCAACCAGGGCGCGCGCCTCGGGTCGTTGCACCATCGCGTCGGTGAAGGTGGCAAGGACCACCTTGCGATCGAGGAAAGCCGCTGAGAGCGCGTACTCGAGGCTGAACTTGCCTTCCAGCCCGGTCTGCGGGCGATGGTGAATGAGCGGCGAGAGGAAGAACGGACTTAGTTCGGCGCGGATTGACCCGATGTCGGCGGCACGCAAATCAAAACGCCCGGCAAGCGAGAGGGCCGCGTCGATACTCGCATGCGTGCAGTAGCAACAGGGGTATTTCTTCACGCTCAGCCCCGGACGTTCGAGCGTCCACTTGCCCATGTCCGCGACAGCGCGGGCGGGATCGTGCGGCCCTGCCGAATAGACGGCGAAGTAGCCAAGGGGAGCTTCGAGAATCGTGGGATCGGCCGTGAATCCGTCGCGCGCCAGCCTGACGGCTGTAAGTCCCGACCATGAGGCGTGCCCCGGATGGAACGGCTTGGTCATCGTGCCGAAGTTCTGTCTCAGCCCCGAGGCCTGTGAGGCCGCGATACTGAGTGCTCGCGCGGTTTCTTCGGGCCCAAGCCGATAGGCCTTTGCGGCGGCCGCGGCCGCGCCCAATACTCCGAGCGTCGAGGTGGAATGCCATCCGAGCAGGTAATGGCTTTCGCTGAAAGCGCGCATGATTTTGGTTTCGACCTCGACGCCGGTGACGTATGCGGTGAGAAGGTCGCGACCGTCGCCGCCTGCGTCCTCGACCGCCGCGAGCGCAGTGAAGACGACGGGTACGCTCGGATGACCGACGGTGTTCACGTCGTCATAGTCGAGCGCATGGCCCGCGATCGCGTTGATCATCGCGGCGCTCTGCGGCGGAAGCTTGAGCGGCGAGCCGTCGCCCGACGCAAGCACGGTTGCGACGGGACGTCCGGCGTCCTCGCGCCCGTGCTTTGCCGCTATACGTGCGGCGGGTTCGACGCTCCCCGCGACCGCGCATCCAATCGTGTCGATCAGTGCGCGGCAGGCTATCTTTCGCACATGTTCCGGAATGCGGTCGTATGTCATCTCGGCCACATAGGTGGCAAGTGCACGCGTGATATCCATCATATGTCCCCGTTAATGGATCGGCCGGTGCTTCCACCGCGAATCGTCCCCGGCAGGGAAGCGGGTCGGCTGTTTACGAGACGGCGATTATCGTGCGATGAAGCCATCCACTATTCGATCTCGTTAGTTCAAGCGCCCGATTTTCGCAAACAAAACCGTTGTCTCCGTGTCAAACCAAGAACGCCGGGGCGAGCCGGCAAGGCAACCGGCATGCGCGGATGCAACCCATTTCGCCGCGTCTTGTGATAGAAACTCAGTGTCCGAAGGGGCACGCCGATTTTCAAAAGGAGTCTGCAATGAAGGAAAATCGCCGCTATTGGGGCGTATGCTTTGTCTTGGGTGCCGGAGCGATGAGCGAGACGGCACGAGGGTTCGAAGCCGCGGGACTGGAGGGAATCTGGTCGCCGCAGCTCTACGGTGCGCCGTTCGTTCCTCTGTCGGCTCTCGCGATGGTGACGAAGCAGGTGAAGCTCGGGGCAGGAGTCGCCCTCGCATTCACGCGCAGTCCCCTCGAGACGGCACTCAGCGCTATCGATATCGATACCATCAGCGGCGGTCGGATGGTGCTGGGACTCGGGACAAGCCTCAGATGGTGGAACGAGAGCTGGCACGGCGTGACCTACGGAAAGCCGCTCGCGCACCTGCGGGAGGTGGTTCGTATCGTGCGCGAGATAGTCGCCGGCGCGTACAGCGGTCAGCTCGGAAAAATTGAAGGCGAGTACCACAAGCTCGACCTGACCGGCTTCAGAACGATTACGCCGCCGGTTCGCGACCGGATTCCGATATATCTTCCGGCGGTCTTCGAGGGCGCCGTAAGACTTGCGGGTGAGATTGCGGACGGTCTTCCCGGCCATCCGATCTGGTCGCCAAGATGGATTGAGAACGAAGTCAAAACCTGCCTGGAAGAATCGCTAAAGAAGGCTGGGCGCAAGCGCTCGGAGTTCGACCTCAACGTGTGGGCGTGGGTCGCGATCGACGAAGACCGCAAGCAGGCGATTGACGACGCGCGCGGAACGGTGGCCTTTTACGCCTCGATGAAGCAGTACGAGAAATATTTCGCGGCCCACGGGTTCAGAGACGAGGCGCGCGCGGCCTGCCAGGCTGCACAAAGCGGTGACGCGTCCGGGATGCTCAAGGCGATACCGGACGAGATGGTAACCACGTTCGCGGTCGCGGGGACGCGCGACGAAGTGCGCGAGCGGGTCGAGAAGATTTGGGAAGTCGCGGACTCACTGACGCTGGCGGCGCCCGCGGTGTTCATCAGCGCAGAGAAGATCGCGAAGCACCAGCACCTGATCGGAGAGACGTTCTATCCCGCGCCATCCTGAACCGGACACGGAATTGTTTTCTTGACGCTACTGCGCCGCGCCCCGCATCTGCGGAGCGCGGCGCGCTATCTTTCACACCTTGTGCGAACGCTGGATTCAGGAATCCAACGTTCGCGAAGTCGTCAACCCGTTTCAGCGTTGGCGCCGACGATGCATCGGCCCGCGCTCATCACAGGGTTGATACGCTACCTCCCCCGGACAGCTCTCTGAGGATTTCTCCGACAAAGTGCTTGGCGTCGCCAAACAGCATCAGCGTC
>JBJKQX010000469.1:0-6927 GCA_046704965.1 Binataceae bacterium (SeqCode) | reverse complement strand
CCACACCTCGGGCGCACCGGGCATCGCGGGCGACAAATGGATTCGGCTGAACGGATGGTCGGAACGAAAACCGCCATGCAGGAAGGCCAGCAATTCCATCAACTGGCGTGGGAATTCGTCGGTGGGCGACTGTCGCTCGCGATCCTGGCGCAGAGCGTAAGAGTCGAGCGGAGTTCCGCCCGGTGCGCGCCCGATGCCAAGGTCGATTCGGTCCGGATAAAGCGCGTGAAGGACGCGAAAAGTTTCCGCCACCTTCATCGAACTGTAATGCGGCAGCATCACGCCTCCGGACCCGACCCGGATGGACGAAGTCTCGGCTGCCACCCTGCCTATCAGCACCTCGGGCGCGGGGCTTGCGAATGCGGCGGTCGAATGATGCTCGGCGATCCAATAGCGCTCGTATCCGAGCCGTTCCGTCAGACGCGCGAGCTCGATCGTGTTTTTCAGTGCATCCGCCGGCGTGAAACCGGCGGGGACCGGTGATTGATCGATTACGGATAGTTTCAAGCCTGCGTTCCTTTGTTCCGTAGACCTATCGACATCAGAGTTTGCGACGAAAAAGCCTCTCAGGGAAGCAGAAGAAGCTTGCCCGTTGAGCGGCGCGACTCAAGATATTTGAGTGCCTCAACCGCTTCGCTGAGCGCAAACCTTTTGCCTACTGGAACCGTCAGTTTCCCCTCGCGCGCGAGCCGGAACACGTCGTCGAGCCCACGGCGATGAATCTCATGCATCCCGTACACCATCGGCACCACGAACCCGCTGACTTTGAGGGCCTTGCCGAACAGGCTTGTCACGGTGATCGGGTCGGGCGGTCCTCCCGCGCTTCCGTAGAGTATCAGATGGCCGAACGGCGCGAGGCATCGCAGCCCTTTCTCGAACGTGGGCTTGCCGACAGCGTCGAGAATCAGGTCAACGCCGCGTCCGCCGGTAAGTCGCATAGTTTCCTCGGCGAAGTCGTGGGTCTGGTAGTTGATCACGTCGTCGGCACCGAATTTTCCCACCAGCTCCAACTTGTCTTCGCTCGAAGCCGTGCCGATCACGCGCGCCCCAGCGGCCTTGGCAATCTGGACCGCCGCGATTCCGACGCCGCCCGCGGCGGAATGAACGATCACGGTCTGCTCCGACGTGATCTGGTGACACGAGTGCAGCAGATGCCATGCGGTCAGCACCGCGATCGGAAACGAGGCCCCCTGCTCGAAGTCCATCGAATCCGGCAGCGGTATCGCGCGTGACCTGCGAATTCGCGCATACTCCGCGAACGCTCCCATCCCGATGTACGCGACACGCATGCCGGGCGTGATTCCTTCGACGTCGGGCGCAACCGCCTCGACTATGCCGGCGGCTTCCATCCCCGGAGTGTCCGGGAACACCGGCTTTACCAGGTACTGACCGCGGATGAAGAACAAATCTCCAAAATTGACCGCTATAACCTTGTTCCTGACGATGATCGTTCCTGGGCGAAGTTCAGGCTTCGCGACCTCGCGCATCTCCATAACCTCGGGGCCGCCGAGCCGGTCGAACTGAATCGCTTTCATCCGATGTGCCTCATGCTTGGAGAATTTGTTTTCGCTCACGGCGCATCCCTACGAAGCCGCCCTGAGTCTTTGGAAGCCCGCTTCAAGGTCCGCGATGAGATCGTCGGGATTCTCAAGGCCGGCGTGGATGCGAACGTACCATGCGCCATCGTCGGCCGCCTCGGGCCTGTAGCGGCTTATCGTGAACGGAGCGGCCAGGCTTTCGAATCCACCCCACGAGTAACCCATACCGAAAAATTCCAGTCCGTCGACCATCGCAGCAAGCGCGCGTTTGGTTATATCGGTGCGCAGCTTGAACGCGAACAGCCCCGAGGCTCCCGCGAAGTCGCGCTTCCATAGCTCGTGCCCCGGATCGTTCTCCAGTGCCGGATGGAGAACCCTTTCGACCTCTCGCTGCGCCTGCAAGAAGCGGGCAAGCGCGAGTCCGGTCTTGTGATGCGTCGCGAGACGAACGGCGAGCGTGCGCAGACCGCGAAGAGCAAGGTAGATGTCGTCGGGTCCTGCCATCTGACCGAGTTCGCGATGAGTCCGTCTGAGCGCGGGCCATGCCTGTTCCGTGCAGGTAATCGTCCCCAGCATCGCGTCCGAGTGCCCCACGACGTACTTGGTGGCGGCCTGAATCGATACGTCAACGCCGTGTTCGAAAGGTTTGAAATAAAGCGGCGACGCCCACGTGTTGTCCATAATCACGACCAGTCCGTGCTCGTGAGCCACGGCCGCAATCGCGGGGATATTTTGAACCTCGAACAGGCCGCTCGAAGGTGATTCAACGAAGACCACCTTGGTGTTGGGTCGAATCAGTCGCGCGATGTTCGCTCCGGCAAGAGGATCGTAAAAGGTCGTTTCGACTCCCATTCTTTTCAGTATCGACTCGCAGAAGCGTCTGGTCGGAGGATATGCGCCCTGCGTCACCAGCAGATGGTCGCCAGAGGAGACGTAAGCCATCAGCGCGGTTGTGATTGCCGCAAGCCCGGACGGAGCAAGTCGGCAGTGCGCCGCGCCTTCGAGTCGTGTCATCGCTTCTTCGAGTGACGCGCTGGTTGGTGTGCCGAACCTGCCGTACGAAAAGCGGGACTGTGACGGGTCATGCGTCGGCGCTTCAAATTCCTCGAAAGTCTCGAAAAGGATGGTTGATGCTCGATAGACGGGCGTGTTTACCACGCCGTAGCTGGAGTGCGGATGGCGGCCTGCGACAACCGCGATAGTTTCGTCCTTCATGGGTAAGGTTGTGCGTCATCATGAGGCCCGGATACAAGCGGCGGCGCCGGCAGTGATCGCCGAGTCATCCGGCAAGCAAGCCGATCCGGTCAATTCCTTCAAGCCGGGACACATGGGATTCTTTTTTTCATGAGGCGCTGAACAATACCTGATTCGACTCGGTCGATCCTCCTAAAGAAGGCTCCGGCTTTTGAGTGCGCCCACTGAAAGCGATTGGCGTGGTCGTTGGTACAGGATCTTCCTCCTCTTGTGCGGGCCGTTCACAAGGCGGTGCCGGGTCGGGCGCGGTTCCACGTCGAGGGCCTTTGTCGGTCCGTCGCACTTAAGGATTTCCTCGAACGTGAGCTGGCAGGACGAGATGAGATCGAAAGCATTTCGGCAAGCGCGATCACCGGAAATCTTCTGGTCGAGTTCAACAGTCATCTCGGGCACGACGATGTCGCCTCGCTGATCGAACACATCCTGCGCAATGCGCGTCCCGAAGACGTCCGCATCAATTCCTCCAAGCTCAATGGCACCTCCTCTCCTGATGCGACGGCAGGTCGCCTGAGCAACTTTTCGCGGGGTCAAAACGGCGTCGTTTCGTCCGTGTTAGGCAAGGGTGGTACAGAGCAACCGAGTGAGCCCTGGCAAGTCGTCGACGCGGCTACCGCGCTTGCACGTTGCGGAACGTCCCCAAAGTCGGGCCTATCCGAACAAAGCGCTCGCGAAAGACTCGCGCTCCACGGTCCCAATCTTCTGCCCGAGACGGAGCCGCGCTCAGCTCTCAGTATCCTGCTGGAACAATTCAACTCGATGCCGGTCGCGCTGCTTTCAGCGGCTGCGGGAATTTCGATCGTGACGGGCGGCCTCGCCGATGCGGTGGCGATCATGGGCGTCGTGGCGGTCAATGCCGCGATCGGATACTTCACCGAAAGCCGTTCGGAAAACGCCATTCGTTCGCTTCACACGATGCTTCAGCCGACTGCGTCAGTGGTTCGGGACGGGCAGCTAAGGGAAATCCCGGCGGAGCGCGTCGTGGTCGGAGACATCCTGGTGCTCAAATCCGGAGGCTACGTTCCGGCCGACGCACGCGTGATGGACGCCCTGCGTCTTAGTGTCGACGAATCGGCATTGACCGGCGAGAGCATGCCAGCCGTCAAGACCTCCGAGCGGCTCGACGCTGCGAATGTCCCGCTTGCCGATCGTGTCAACATGGTGCACATGGGCACGCTCGTCACCGGCGGACAGGGGCTTGCCGTGGTCGTCGGAACCGGGCGATCGACCCAACTGGGACGCATCCAGAAGCTCGCGGGTCAGGCCGAGTCGCCCGAGACGCCGATGGAGCAACAGCTCGGCGCGATGGGAAGGATGCTGGTCTTCGTATCGAGCGCCGTCTGCGGTGGGGTTTTCGGGATTGGCATCCTACGAGGCTACGGATTACTCGAGATGCTCAAGAGCTCCATCTCGCTCGCGGTTGCGGCCGTGCCTGAAGGACTGCCGACCGTCGCGACTACGACGCTGGCACTGGGCGTTGTCAACATGCGCCGGCGTCACGTCGTCATCCGCCGACTGGCAGCGGTAGAGACTCTCGGCTGCGTTCAAACCGTATGTCTCGACAAGACCGGAACGCTCACCCTGAATCGGATGGAAGTGGTGAGCGTCTGCTCGGGAGGGAAAAGCCTCCGGGTCGAGGACCGCCGATTCTTCGAGGGAAGTGAACAGTTCGCCCCGCTTGCGCTGAACGAGACGGCACGTCTGGCTCAGATATGTGTGCTTTGCAGTGATAGCCAAATCGAACGACGGGATAGTCATTACGCACTATCAGGGTCACCCACCGAGAACGCACTCATTCATATGGCTATCGCTGCGGGAGTCCACCCATTGTCTGTGCGTGATGAATATCCGACGCTGAAAGTCCTCAGGCGATCCGAGGACCGCAATTTCATGTGTACCGTGCACGACGCGATGCGTGGCGCTGCCGGAGCGTCCGGCGCCCGGCTTCTCGCGGCAGTAAAAGGGAATCCGACCGAGGTGCTTGCCATGTGCCGGTGGCAGATAAAAGACGGTCGGCGGATTTTTCTCACGGACAGTGACCGAATGTCGATTGAGACCGAAAACCAGCGGATGGCGGGAGCCGGGCTGCGCGTTCTCGGATGCGCCTACCTCGAAACCGACGAGCAAATCGAAACCGATCCCGGCAACGATCTCACCTGGGTTGGATTGGTCGGGATGACCGACCCGGTAAGAGCCGGCGTCGGGGACGCGATTCAGGCCTTTCATCGGGCGGGAATCGATACCGTGATGATAACCGGCGATCAGAGTCCGACCGCTTACGCTGTCGGCAATGAGCTTGCTCTCAGCCGCAACGGGCCGTTGGAGATTCTCGATTCGACACACCTTGCAGATATCGATCCCGACGCAATGAAGGCGTTGTCGGAGCGGGTGCAGGTGTTCGCACGCGTCAGTCCTGCGAACAAGCTGCAAATAGTGCAGGCGTTGCAGCGGGCGGGTCGGGTGGTCGCGATGACCGGCGACGGTATCAACGACAGTCCCGCTCTGAAGGCCGCCGATATAGGAATCGCTATGGGGACGGCAGGTACCGACGTGGCGCGCGAGGTCGCCGACGTGGTACTCGAGCGAGACGATTTGCAGACGATGCTGGTGGCGGTAAGCCAGGGCAGAACCATCCATCACAATATCAGGAAGTCTCTCCATTTTCTCCTGTCGACCAACCTCAGTGAAATAGAGGTCATGTTCATCGCTCTTGCAGCGGGACTTGGTCAGCCGCTTAGCGCGATGCAGTTGCTCTGGATCAATCTCATTACGGACGTCTTTCCCGGACTCGCGCTCGCGATGGAGCCGCCGGAGGCCGACGTGATGACGACGCCCCCGCGCGATCCGAAAGAACCGATCATTAAGAGATCGGATTTGACGAGGATCGCCTCGGAATCGACCGCGCTGTCAGCGGGAGCATTGGGCGCGTATGCGTACGGGTTGACGCGCTACGGTGCCGGGCCGCAAGCGGGAACGCTTGCGTTTACCACTCTGACGGCAGGGCAGTTGCTCCACGCTGCGAGCTGTCGATCCGAGACCCACAGCATCTTTGACCGCGCGGCATTGCCTCCGAATCCTTACCTGACTATGGCGTTGGCGGGATCCTACGGCGCTCAGGCGCTTACGTTCGTTTTGCCCGGGTTGCGCAGTCTTCTCGGCCTCGCACCGTTGACACTCGCGGATGCCGCAGTTGTCGGATGCGGTATGGTGGTGCCTTTTTTGTTCAACGAGGCGACCAAAAGGCTCGATCTGTCCGGTGGCGAGGAGGAGCGGCAAATATATGATCGCGCGCACCCATGAACGACTGAGTATGAACACTTTTCGCCGCGTGTGACGGGGAAATACAATGCGCAAGGATTTCGTATTCACTTCGGAATCGGTCACGGAAGGACATCCGGACAAGCTTTGCGACCTGATTAGCGATGCGATCGTGGATCGCTTTCTCCAGCAGGATTCATGTTCGGGAATAATCGCTGAATGCGCGGTCTCGACCGCGATTCTCTTTATTGCGGCGCGGTTTGCGACCACCGCGACCGTGGACATTCCGACGGTCGCGAGGCACGTGATCTCGCAGATCGGCTACGATCAGCCGGCGTTCAGCGGCAAGACCTGCAGTGTACTGACGAGTCTTAAGGAACTGCCTAGGGATGAGCGGCTCTCTTTCGACGAGTTGAAGCTTTCGAACGGGGAAATCGATGGAATCGCGGTGCGCAATGCCGTGACCGCCTTCGGCTTTGCGTGCGACCAGACGCCTGCGCTGATGCCGCTGCCGATCACGCTTGCCCATCGCCTCGCGATGCGGCTCACGGACGTCCGTCGCGAGCAAATCATTCCGTACCTGACCCCGGACGCTTCCGTTCAGGTCGGAGTCGAATATCGCGACCGGCAGCCCTCGCGTGTACACAGCATCACTATTCTCGCGAGTCAGGATCGCCATGCGGGCTCCGGCGGACCCGATCTTGCGCGACTCCAGACCGACGTTAGGGAAGCGGTAGTTGACTTCGTGTTCCGGGAACAGACAGTGCGCCCCGACAACGGGACGCGCGTGTTCATCAATTCCGACGGCGCCCTCGTCGTCGGGGGACCGTCGGTTCACTCGGGAGTGACGGGTCGAAAAATCGCGGTTGATACTTACGGC
>JBJKQX010000468.1:0-2795 GCA_046704965.1 Binataceae bacterium (SeqCode) | reverse complement strand
GCCATCATCAATTCGTCCTCGGACATGTCGATCTGCTTCAGCCACCTCGACGCCGTAGCCGAGCTTGTGAAGCAGGGGGTTCGGGAAGCCGGCGGAATCGCCTTCGAAGTGCGGACCACGGCGCCGAGCGACTTCATCACCGGTGCAGGCAAAAGCGGGCGTTACTTGATGCCGGCGCGTGACCTCATAGTGAACGATATCGAAGTTGGCGTCGAAGGCGCGGTGCTCGACGGCATGGTGTGCCTTTCCAGTTGCGACAAGACGGCGCCTGCGCACCTGATGGCTGCGGCGCGCCTGGACCTCCCGACCATACTCGTTCTTGGCGGCTACCAGGCATGCGGCCAATTGCATGGACGTCCCGTCGACATCGAGGACGTATTCGAGTCCGTCGGCGAATTGAGCACGAACAAGATCACGATCAAGGACATTTCGGACATGTCCGACGTCGCGGTACGGAGTCCCGGCGTATGCGCGGGTATGGGAACGGCGAACACGATGCACATTATGGCCGAGGCGCTGGGAATGACGCTCCCCGGCGCGGCGCCTGTCGCCGCCCAGAGCGCGAAAATGCGCGATCTCGCAATCGCATCGGGCCGGCGCGTCGTGCAATTGGTGAATGATGACTTGCGTCCCCGCCGCATTCTCACCCCTGGCGCATTTCGTAATGCGGCCGCCGTCGGTCTCGCGGTAAGCGGCTCCATCAATTTGCTTCGCCACCTCCAGGCCGTCGCCTCCGAAGGAGAGATCGCTGCAAACATCTACGACCTCATCGAAGAGTTGGGTCGCAGGGTGCCTCTTCTGTGCGCGGTTAAGCCGAACGGCGAGGGGCGGATCGAGGATCTCGAGCGCGCGGGCGGAGCGCGCGCGATCATGAAGGTACTCGAGCCGTACCTCGACGGTGCCGCGATGACAGTGAGCGGGAAGACGGTCCGGGAGAATCTCCAGGGCGTGAAGGTGGATGATCCAGCAGTGGCCTCGCTGGACAAGCCGGTGGCTACCGGTCCTTCCATCGTGATCCTGAAGGGATCGCTCGCACCCGAGGGTTCGATCAGCAACCTGGGCATCGGGAAGCCCGGCCGGTTCCGTGGCCCGGCACGCGTCTTCAACTCGCAGGAAGCCGCGCTCGGCGCGCTCGCGAAGGGGGAAATAAAGGGCGGCGAGGTCGTGGTGCTTCGCGGCCTCGGGGCTCGCGGCGGTCCGGGGGTTGCTTCCGCATCGTGGTTCGTTGCGGCCGTGAACGGTGCGCACGTGAACGGCGAGATCGCGGTCGTGACCGATGGCCAGCTGTCGGGGCTCAACCGCGGTTTCACCGTGGGCCAGGTCCTTCCGGAGGCGGCGGACTACGGACCCATCGGCCTTGTTGACGACGGGGACATCGTTTTGATCGACATCGACGCGCGCCGCATCGACCTCGAGGTCGAAGCCGAAGAGCTCGAGCGGCGACGCAAGACGGCGCCCTCTTTCCTGAACGTCGAAGCGAAGGGTTGGCTTGCCCTCTACCAAGACCGGGTACGGCCCTTATCCGAAGGGGGCACGCTGAAGCCGGGGCCTCGGAAGTCAGCGTTCGCGCAGGACGGTGGCGCCAACGCGGCTGCGTCCCGGAAATCGACATAAGCCACGCGACCACGGAGGAGTTCCATGACGACCCTCATCTCCGGCAACACGCAGGCCCCGTCGATCATGGTCGGCGAAAAGGCCGCGGATTTGGTGTTTGGCGTGGCGTGCCTGCGCAAGACGGCCTACTGAGGTTCGCGAAAATGGGTGACAACCCATTTACGCCTGGAAACTGCCTTCTCCCTCTGGGAGAAGGATCAGAGGACGAGGTATTCGGCGTCACGTATTTAGACGAATATCAATAGGAAATGGGGAGCTGCGCCATGAAAGCTGTTCGCCTGCCCGCGCGCGAGGTCGAGGTCCGCTACGAAAGCGATGTCGTCGTGGTAGGCGGGGGCTCGGCTGGCATCGCGGCGGCGGTTTCGGCGGCACGGGAAGGCGCGGACACGCTCCTTGTCGAGCGCGCAGGCTTCCTCGGTGGTGTCATGACGGTAACGAGCCTGGGCGGCATTTGTGGCCTGTACTCGCTGGTCGACGGTGAGCCTCGGCAGATGGTTTTCGGTTTCGCGGAAGAAGTGCGCGAGCGACTCGAGCGGAAGGGCGGCAGTCGCGGACCACTTCCGTGGCTCAAGACCGCCTCGCTTCCGTACGACCTGCAAATCATGAAGGAGGTGTGCGACGAGTTGGCGGTGCAGGAGCGGCTCAAAGTGCTTCTGCACGCACGCGTGATCGACGTGATCCGCGACGGTCGGTCGATTGCCGCGTTGATCGTGCGCGTCCCGGGCGGCGAAGTGGCTGTTCGGGCGTCCGTCGTAATCGATGCGAGCGGCGATGCCGAACCTTGTGCACTCGCCGGCCAGGCTTTCGAGTACGACCGGGACCATGTGCAGTCCCCGACTACGATGTTCCGTATGGGGGGCGTGGATTCCACACGTGCGCGAGGGCTTGGGCGCGAACAAATCCAGCCGCTACTCGAGAAGGCGGTGGCCGACGGCTACGATTTACCGCGCACGTCCGGCGGCATCTATTCGGTTCGCGACGGTATCGTTCATCTCAACATCACGCGGGCAGCGCTTCCAGATGGCCGCCCGCCCGACGTGCTGGATGTCGAGGATCTAACCTACGTCGAATTTGAGGGGCGGCGGCAGGCCGCCCGCTACCTCGACGTGTTCCGCAGGTATGTGCCCGGATACGAGAACGCTTTCATCCTCGATACCGGTGCGCGCGTGGGGATTCGCGAG
>JBJKQX010000467.1:0-16172 GCA_046704965.1 Binataceae bacterium (SeqCode) | reverse complement strand
ATACTGGACGGACTCCCACAAGGCTCATGGAGCCTTAAGCTTTGGTACGACGAAATCTGGCGTAACAATCGCACCGAGGACCGTGTCGTACGGCCGCGCCGGGCTCGGCTCTCTGTCGCCGACAGCGATATCGAGTCGGCAATCACCGAAGAACAGAAAGACAAATCAGTACGCTTTCGGAGCTTGGCACCCGGATTCGCCAGCCTTTATGGCGACGATAAGGCACGATGGGTAAATGTCGTAAAATTGCACACATACACCACCGATGAATCGCTAGCCGTGGTCCTTCCGTCGGATGCGCCTCAGCAGACCGTTGCCCGGATGCACCTCGGCGACGACGGGATCGTCGTTTTTCGCGAAGGGCTGGTTCTCCCGCAACAGTTTAAGAACCATAGCGAATACTTGCGTCTGCCCACTGGAACGCAGCTATTCTGCGATTACTTCGAAGAGCGTGGCTTAGCCGCCAAACCATCCGACGCCGGACGTGTAGCTGATCAAGTTTTAAGATCCGTGAGAGGCCTCACTGGAGCCGGTCTTCTTGCGCATCGAGAAACTCTCAAGAAGCTCGATGGTATGGCCAAGAGTGTGCGGCGATTTAAAGATGGAACAACGGAACAATATCCCGATCGAGCGGCACCCGTAAGGCTGTGGCAAGGTGTTATTGCGAAAAGGAATGGCCAAAAGCGCTGGCCAGGAAATGTCACTCTCGATGCGTTTGTGAAGGCGGGTATTTTGCGTCTAGGACTCCGCCTCCGATGCCCAAACTGTTTCAACTACAACTGGTGCGGGCTCCGCGAGATGGATGAGGAGGTCGTCTGCGATCGTTGCCTCAGGCACTTTGACTTTCCACAAGGCGCTCTGGATTTTGAACATCCTCCATGGCAATTCCGCGTAGTCGGCCCATTTGCCGTTCCCAATTACGCCGGCGGAGCCTATGCGACTGTTCTGGCCCTGCGAGCCTTTTCGAAAAGCTTGGATGGGCGGGCACAACTCACCTATTCAACCGGGCTCGACATCGTAGCGGGGCCAGACAAGTATGAGGTGGACTTCGCTTTCTGGTACCGCCGAGGCCATACTTTCGACGAAGACGAGGAGCCGATATTGGCTCTCGGAGAAGCGAAAAGCTTTGCAAAACAGTCTTTCAAGGCGAAAGACATTGAGCGGATGGAGGCATTGGCGAAAATCTTTCCCGGAGCTTTTCTTGTTTTCGCAACCATGAACGACGGCTTGTCAGACGATGAAAAGGAGGCGATTAGAGAGGTCGCACTGCGAGGTCGTGAACCTTTAAACAGCGGCCAGCCTCGCAACCCAGTCATTGTGTTGACCGCAACGGAAATGTTCTCCGACTGGTGGATTAGGCACACTTGGGAGAACGCAACCGACAAGCATAAGGAACTGATATCGCCCGCCTATGTTAGGCTCGATAACATGTGGTACTTCGCGGATCTCACTCAGCAGTTGTATCTAGATCTTCCCGACAAACGAGCCAGGATCTGATCGACCTTCCTCCTGCCTAGAAGGGCACGGCAAAGACGCAAGATTTCTACTGAATGTATCCGAATTCCCAAGCGGGGTCTGGGCCTCTTCGCAGGGAGAACCCGCCCCGATGACCTTGGTCGTAAAACCTACTTCGCGGTCTTTGGCTTGCGACTGGTGGCGGCCTGGTTGCCCCGCGCGGCTGAACCGTACCGATTCTTGAAGCAGGCTCGGCAGCGGGCATCGCGCCGCCGTATGAAGGACGGCGCAAGATCATCGCTGCCGCAGTATCTACATACCAGCTTCTCTGCCTTGGCTGCAGATCGCGCTGCGTGCGGTCTAGCCTTCTTGGTTTTCGAGGCCGGGGCTGCCTTTGGCTCGGCAACAACCATATCTGTATCGGTGCTCATGCGAGATCTCCTTCTCGGGCGGAGGCTTTCGCGCATCCGCCGTCGTCAGCACACATCGCTCTGTTGCGACGACATGGGAAGGCGTCTTGCCGGGCGTCCAGTGGGACCTAGGCAAATTGCCGCGGGATAAGATTCGGCAAATTCTCGCGATCAGCCCCAGAGATGGCGTTCTCCGGGTCCCTAGGCGGTCGAAAATCTCGCGCGGACGCGCGGATTTTTCGCGATTCTCCGAAATGTGCGGAAATTTGCGGACTGGATGGTGGAGCAGAAGGGATTTGAACCCTTGACCCCCACGTTGCGAACGTGGTGCTCTCCCAGCTGAGCTACTGCCCCATCCGAGACTACGACTTCGGTGTTACCACCTGCTCGAGGTAGGCGCGAAGCCTATCAGCCACATCCGGCCGCTTCAAGCCGAACCCGACCTGCGCCATGATGTAGCCGGCTCGGTCGCCAAGGTCGTAGCGCATCCCCTCGAACTCGTACCCGTAGATTTTGCGCCGCTTTCCGAGCGCGAGCAATGCGTCGGTGAGCTGAATTTCACCTCCGGCGCCGGGTTTACCGTGGGCGAGAAGGTCAAAGATGTCGGGCGTCAGCACGTAACGGCCGATTATCGCGAGGTCGCTCGGTGCCCGTGCCGGTTCGGGCTTCTCGACCATCCCGGTCAACTCATACAAGCGCTCCGCAACCTGCTTGGCCTCGACGATTCCGTACTTCGAGACTTCCTCGTGCGGCACCCTGAGCAAAGCGACCACCGGATCGTCTTTTTCCTCGGCAACGTCGATCAGCTGGCGCAAACACGGCCGCGCGGCGTCGATGATGTCGTCGGGAAGAAACAGCCCGAAGGGCTCGTCGCCGATTGCTTCGCGAGCCTGAAGGACTGCGTGGCCAAGACCAAGCGGCCGTTCCTGATGGGCGGTGCGGAAGCGCGCCGGAAGGTTGGTGCGTCGAAGCGCGGTGAGCACCTCGTGCTTGCCCTTGCTTTCGAGATGCTCCTCAAGGTCGCGAGCCGGTTGAAAATGGTCGAGCGCGAGCGTGCGCCCCGGACTGAGGACCACGACGATGTCCTCGATGCCGGAGGCGACCGCCTCTTCGACGATCAATTGCACGGCAGGCGTGTCGACTACCGGCAGAATTTCCTTGGGTACAACCTTCGAGGCCGGCAGCATACGCGTGCCGAGGCCCGCCGCGACAATAACGGCTTTCCTAACCTTCATCTGCAAATCTTCGAGCTTACCGATGCACTGCGCGAATTAATTGCGGCGCTCTCGGTCTTCCTGTTCCGACTTACAGTCGATACATAGCGTGGTCACGGGACGCGCCTTGAGACGTTCGACCCCTATTGGGCCGTCGCACTCTTCACATCGTCCGTAACTGCCGTTATCGATCCGAGCAAACGCTTCATCTATCTTGCTGAGCAGTTTGCGTTCCCGATCACGCATCCGGAGCAGGAAATTACGGTCGGACTCGAGCGAGGCCCTGTCCGTAGGATCAGCCAAAGTGTCTTCCGCCGAATTCATCGAATCCCGAGCACGTTCCGCTTCATCAAGAATGTCGCGTCTTCGTTGCTCGAGCAGGCGACGAAAAACCTTCAGCTCCCTTTGCCTCATATCGACCTAAGTGAAGTTTTGATCCTACTTGCGCCCGCCTGATATGTAAAGATTACACGATGAAAACCGCTTATTTGGACGCTTTTTCCGGCCTTAGCGGCGATATGCTGGTCGGCGCAATCATTGACTGTGGGGTGGGCCTGGATTTCCTTGAGAACTCGCTCGCGACGCTAAGTCTGGGCGGCTACCGGCTGAGCGAGCGCCGCAAAACGCTCAGCGGGATTTCCGCCGCCAAGTTCGACGTCGAAGTCTTCGAGCGCCAGCCTGAGCGTCATCTGTCGGAAATTCGACGCATGATCGAAGAGTCGGGACTGTCGGAGAGTGTGCGCCGACGTGCTGTCGCCGTGTTCGAGGTGCTGGCCGACGCCGAGGCCAAGGTCCATCGCACAACTCCCGAGCAGGTCCATTTTCACGAGGTCGGCGCGGTCGATTCGATCGTCGACGTGCTCGCCACCGTATGCGGACTGGACAAGCTTGGCGTGGGCGAGTTGCTCGTCTCGCCGCTCCCGATGGGATCGGGCTTTGCGCGCTCGCAACATGGAACGATTCCGGTACCTGCGCCGGCAACCGCCGAGTTGCTTGAGGGTTTCCCGGTCCGCCTTGGAGATGGAGCGGCCGAGATGGTCACGCCGACGGGCGCGGCGGTGGTAAGAGCGCTCGGTCGACCCGCGCCGATTCAGCTCCAGTTCGAGATCGAACGCGTCGGTTACGGAGCGGGCAGCCGTGAGATGCCGGATCGACCGAATGTTCTGCGGATGATGCTGGGTCGCGTCGGCTCGGCTTATGAGGCGGACGAGATGGTGGAGATCGCGGCCAATATCGACGACCTGAATCCGCAGATATACGATCACGTGATGGAGCGCCTGTTTGCGGCCGGTTCGCGCGACGTGACGATAACGCCCACGATGATGAAAAAGGGGCGCCCAGGCGTGACCCTGACGGTCATAGCTGAAGCGGCACGCCGCGACTCGATAGCTCGAGTGTTATTTACTGAGACTTCCACGATCGGACTCAGATTCCATGCGGTCTCACGCCTCAAGTTGCGGCGCGAGTTCAAGGAGGTCGAAACGCGATGGGGCCGGGTTCGAATCAAGGTATCAAGCGGCGACGGAGCACTCACCGTCTCGCCCGAGTACGACGACTGTCGCCGTCTCGCGCTTGAGCACGGCGTCGCTCTCAAGGAAGTGATGGAAGAGGCGCGCGCCGCGGCGCGAAAGCTTCTTTCCTGAAATGCAGCAAATCAGCGATCGCGAAAGCAGTCTCGTAGTCAACGAGATTTTCTTCAGCATCCAGGGCGAGTCGACCATGGCGGGGCGGCCGTGCGTGTTCGTCAGGCTGACCGGATGCAATCTGCGATGCAGCTATTGCGACACTGAGTACGCGTTCCACGAAGGGCGGCGGATGACGATCGCCGAAATCGTCGAGCAGGTGAAGGCTCATGGGTCGAACCTAGTTGAAATTACCGGCGGCGAACCGCTGCTTCAGGAAGGAGTTCACGGGTTAATCGAGCAGCTTCTGGCCGACGGGCTCGAAGTGATGATCGAGACCTCGGGTTCGATCGATATTGGTCGTGTTGACCGGCGCGTGATGCGTATACTCGACCTTAAATGTCCCGCAAGCGGCGAAGCGTCGCGTAACCTGTGGAACAATATTGAACTGCTTGGCCCACGCGACGAAGTGAAATTCGTGGTCAGCGATCGCGCCGATTACGAATGGGCGCGTGAGATTATCGTGCGCTACGACCTGCCCTCCCGAGCAGGAGCAGTTTTGATGAGCTGCGCGTTCGGCCGACTTGAACCGGCACGGCTCGCCGCATGGATTATGGCCGACCAGCTCGCGGTGCGGTTACAGCTCCAAATTCACAAATTTATCTGGCCTCCCGACGCTCGCGGGGTATAGTCTTATAGTTGTCCAACCGCTAAACTACTTTTTGTAGGGAGGTTTAACGGATGGTTTCGAGGGCGGAACGGGAAGTGTTGGAGGATATGCGGGGGCGGCTGCGAACGGGGAAGTTCGCGCTGTTGGGGTTTTTCGGTCTTAGTCTGATCGGTGGCATTCCGGTCGGTGACCGTCCCCTTTTCATGTTGCCGCAAGCGCTGGGACCGATGCTGTTCGTGGCAGGTATCTTGTGGAGTCTGTCGGTATATTCGTTCACGCGCTCGCTGGCACGGTCGTGTCCGCGATGCGGTTCGGGAACGGACGATCATGCACGCAGCATGTTGTCTGCGTTGAAGCATCGGACCTTCTGGGGTTCCCGATGCATGAGTTGCGGCCTGAGTTTCAAGGATCTCGACGCGACCGCCTGACAATCCAAGCCCGAGGCGACGGTCAGCCTGTCGCTCCAGTCTCGGCATCCTGACCCTCGCCTCGCCAGTCACGTTTACTTCGGCCACTTGACGGGCGTCGCGTTTTCACTACGCTTTAACGACTGTCATGCCCGCACCGATGTTGAGTGAGGTCCTGCCGGACCTGCTGGATGAAATAGCCGCGCTTCTGCGCCAGGTAGGCGCCGACCCGCTTATCGAGAAACTTCCCGCGCTTCGGATAGAGTCGATTTGCGATTGCGGCGACGACAACTGTTCAAGCTTCGCGACGCTTGGCGAGGTGAAGGTTCACAACGCGATCGAGCTTCCCGCCATGGAAGGCTTCCTGATCATCGATCTCAACCCCAGTGAAGAGATCTGTTTTATCGAGGTTTTGAACCGACCCGACGTGAAGTACCTGCTCGAGGAATATTACCCGGGGCAGGCGTGACGAGCGTGCCGAGACACGCCGCGCCTCGCGTCTCTATCGTATCTCTGCTCACGTCTCAGTAGCTGCCCGCGGCGGTACGGCGCGGAGCTTCCACGGGGAACTGAAGCGCGAAGTCGGTTACTTCCTTCGCCACCCGTTCTTTCTCGCTGTCCACGGTAATTACGTGAAAGCTCTCCTTGAGGACGACCGCGCGTTTTTGCGGGCTCCCGAGATGCTCCATCAGGTAGTTTACGTTGCGATCGCAGGGACAGGTATGATCGAGCTGGCTGTGGACAATGAGGGTAGGCTGCGTGACGCCCGAGAGTTTCTGCCGCACGATGGCCGACAGCTCCAGCAACTCGATCGGCGCACTCAGCGGCATCAGATGGGAACTCGGATGCACCAGTTGGGCGCTGTGGTCATGGATGTCGGAGCCGGATTCGGCTTGCAGATAAATCCGGCGCGACAGCGAACCCATCAGCTTCATCGCCTTGAGACCGGCCGTCACGTAAAACGGCAGGAAAAAGGCGGGCGACAGCATCACGAGACCCGAGATCGCGTCGCGCTGTTCCGCCGCCAGCCGTGCCGCGAGAACCGCGCCGGCAGACAGACCGATTACAATGTTCGGTTGTCCGTAGTGGCGTAATTCCTCGAAGCCCTGGACCACGCTTTCGTACCAGTTCTCATGCGTGGTCTGTCCGAGTTCTTCGGGTGCACCGGCGTGGCCGGCAAGCCTGACCCCCCTGACGCGGATACCCGCCGCGGCCAGCCGCTCGCCGAGATAGCGCATCTCGTAGGGCGTTCCGGAGAGGCCATGCACCAGAAGGGCGCTCAGGCCGTCGCCGTCGAAGAAGAATTCCGAAGTATCAACAGTTGACTGTCGCGATGGAGGTTCGCTCTGAGACTCCATAGACGCTCAAGCTCCCGCCCGGCGGCTAGCTGGATGAAGCCGTCCCCTGCCCGCCAAGCTGACTGGTGTCTATCATAATGGTAGCCCGCGCCTTGAGAGCATCGACGAACTGAGCCCATGCATGCTTTCGGCGCTCGGCCACGTATTGCTTCATGAAACCGTGCTTCGCGCTAGCCCATTCTTTATCGGTTGGCACCGCGCGTGTCATCACCTGGAAGATATAAGAATTCCCGTTCTGTTGCATAACCCGCCCGATTACCCCCGGCACCATCGGCAGCATCGCGGCAGCATCGGTCACCGACGGGAAATTTCCGATTCCGGGCACAGACTGGCTGGAGCGGGCGAACGGATTGGTTTTGTGAACCTTGAGGTTGTTGCTCTCGGCAACCTTCTGAAATCCGCCCGGACCTTTCATCTGCTTCAGCAGTTTGACCGCGGCGGCGTTCGCCTGCTGGGTAGCTTCCGAATGAATCAGCGCCGCGCGAACCGTGGTCTGGATCTCTTTCAGCGGCGGGACATGCGGTGGCCTGCGGTCGAGGAGCTTGACCAGATAGGGCGCACCATGGTTCATCACGGCCCGCGTATGCCCCTTGTCAAGTTTCATTGCCACCTGGGCAACCTTCGGGTCACCGATGAAAGCCGCGGCTTCATCCAATGAAAAGAAGGGCGTCTCAACGACCTTGAGTTTCCGCTTGCTCGCTATTTTGCTCAGACTTTCACCCGAAAGAGCGGCCGAGATGTCCTGGTCGAGCGCATTGCGCGCCATCCGTTTGCCCTGCTCACCGCGGATTATCGCGATTATCTGCGGTTTCGCCTCAGCCAGGGTGTCGGTATGCGCCGGTTTGATCGAATTGAGCTTCACGATGTGATAGCCGTAGACCGATCTGACGATTCGAATCTGGCCCGGCTTCATGTTGAACACGGCGTCGGAGAACGCCTTGACCATTTCATCGCGAGTGAAGTAGCCGAGTTCGCCTCCATTATCTTTGGTGCCCGGATCATCGGAATATTTCCGGGCCAGCTCGGCGAAATTGGCGCCTTTCTTAAGTTGTTCCAGTATTTTCTCGGCCTTCGCTTTCGCCTGCTCCTGTTTTTTGGCGCTCGCGTTGGGCGCGACCTGAATCAGGATGTGACTGGCGTTCGCCTCTTCGCGATGGGTGAAGCGGCTCTTTAAGTTGTCTTTGTAGAATTGATCGATTTGCTTCTCGGTCGGATTGAAAGTCGCGGCCAGCACCGAGGGCTGATAGTGAATGTAGGCGATTTTAATCTTCGCGGGTTCGCGAAAACTGTCGCGATTCGCTTCGTAGTATTTCTTTACCTGTTCGGCGGTCGGCGAGATCTTGCCAGTAAAGTTGGAATACGGAATCTCGATATAAGCGACCGAAAGGGTTTCGTTGCGAATATCATATATATGGCGCGCTTCGCTCTCGCTCACGTTAACCGCGTGCTCGACCATCTGCCTGAGGACGTTCTGCACCATCTGCGCGCGCATCGCGGTTTCGTAATCCTTTGGTGCCATGCCCTGTGAACGCAGCCGCGCACGATAGCGCTGAAAGTCGAACTGACCATCGACCTGGAAGGCGGGCTGAGAAGCTATCTTCTGCTGCAATTCGGCTTTGCTGATGTGGATTCCGATGCGCTGTGCTTCCGCGTTTAGGACCTGCTCGTCGATGAGGCTGTCCAGAACCTCCTGGCGCAGGTTTATCTGCTTGAACAGTTTCAGCGCTTTCGGACCATACATCTCCTGCAGGGTCTGCTCGATGCGGGCAACCCGGTGATTCACCTGATCATTCAGGATTCTATGGCCGTTGACGGTGGCTATCGGATGAACCGTGGCAAAAAGCCCCGTCCCGACGCCCCAAAAGACGAACACAAGGATGATCAGACCGAGTATCACCCGGGTAGCCCACGAATAGGCGTATCGTCGCATCAGATCGAGCATGGTGAGTGCAATATACTTCAGAGACTTTTCCCCTCGCAATTGGGTGTATGCTTGCTTGGTCTGATGATCCTCTGTTAGGTTTTCGTGCGAACGCGACGGCGTGGCCTAAGGTATGCTTTCGGAGGCTGGGCCTGCTGGTTTGGCAACCCGAGGAGTGCTGTAGAGCAAGTCGCTACTTTCCGTGCCTGAATCTATCGGGCAAGAGGCGGTCATTCGGTGGTGCTGAATTCAATTTTCGGGTGGTTTTCAAGCGATCTTGCAATCGATCTGGGCACGGCGAACACCTTGATCTACGTCAAGGGCGAGGGAATCGTCTGTAACGAGCCCTCCGTGGTCGCAGTGCAGAAGGACTCGCGCGGGTCGCGGCGAGTGCTCGCGATCGGTGCCGAGGCCAAAAAAATGCTGGGCCGCACGCCGGGCTCGATTGTCGCCATCAGGCCGCTCAAGGACGGCGTGATCGCAGATTTCGAGATCACCGAGCAAATGCTCAGCTACTTCATCCAAAAAATACACAGCGGCAGAACGCTTGTCCGCCCGCGTCCGCGAATCGTAATCTGCGTTCCGTTCGGGATCACCGCGGTCGAGAAGCGCGCGGTTCGGGAATCGGCCGAATCGGCAGGCGCGCGCGAAGTTTATCTGATCGAGGAGCCGATGGCGGCCGCGATCGGGTCGGGGCTTCCGATAACCGAGCCGGTAGGCAACATGGTTGTCGATATTGGCGGCGGCACCACGGAAGTGGCGGTGATTTCGCTGGCGGGCGTGGTGTTCTCGCGCTCGGTACGAGTCGCGGGCGACAAGATGGATGAGGCGATCATCCATCATATCAAGCGCAAATATAATCTTCTGATCGGTGAGCGCACCGCCGAACTTATCAAGATAACGATCGGTTCCGCATACCCCGGCAACGAAATCCAGACCATGGAGATCAAGGGGCGAGACCTCGTGGCCGGCACGCCCAAGATCATCGAGATCACGGACGAGGAAATCCGCGAAGCCCTGATGGAACCCGTGAGACAGGTGGTCGAGTCGGTCCGGATAGCGCTCGAGCGGACTCCGCCGGAACTCGCTTCGGATATCGTTGACAAGGGTATCGTCCTTGCGGGTGGTGGTGCGTTGTTGCGAAACCTGGACGTTCTGCTGCGTGAAGAAACCGGCCTCCCGGTCACGCTGGCCGACGATCCGTTGACTGCGGTGGTGATGGGTGCGGGCAAGGCGCTGGACGAGCTTTCGCTTCTGCGCGACGTTACCGTGGAGTAGTACTCGCCGGGCCACGCCCGAGCGATCGCTCAAGGCTCAGGGCGCTCTAAAGTGAAGCGAAGCTTTCTTTGGCGATACCGCGTGGTGATTACCTGCGGGGCGCTGATGCTCATTTCGCTGCACCTGCTGTCGACCGGGGTTCGTCCCGGTAGCCTGGCAAGTCTGCCTGCCAATGCTTTGTTGGAAATTCTGAGCCCGCTGCAATCTTCGGCGACCCGTCTTGGAGAATCCGCCGAGTCGCTGGTCCACGACTATCTCGACCTGGTTAACACGGGCAAAGAGAACCGGCACCTTAAGCTCGAACTGGCCGAGGTCAAGGCGCAGCGTACGCGGCTGGTGGAACTCGAAAAGGAGAACCGCAGGCTTGCGGAACTGCTCGAACTCCGCGACGCGCTTCACCTTTCCGCCGTGGGCGCGAACGTTATAGGAGGCGACGCGCTCGGGCTTTCACGTACACTCCTTCTTGGCCAGGGACGCGACAGCGGCATCAAGCCCGGGATGGCGGTGGTGTCGGTTGAAGGCGTCGAGGGCAAGATAATCGCCGCGAGCCAGCATGCCTCACGGGTTCTGCTAATCGACGATCACAACTCGGCGCTCGACGCTTTCGATCAGAGAAGCCGGGTTCGCGCAATCATCGCCGGAGTGGTCGACGACGGGCTCACGATGAAGTACGTGGGGCGAACCGCCGACGTCAAACCGGGCGACACCATAATCACGTCGGGGCTGGACGGAATCTTTCCGCGCGGACTGCTGGTGGGAAAAGTAGGTAAAGTGGTCCGAGTCACCTCGGGTATGTTCCTCAAAATTTCCGTGAAGCCCGCGGTGAACTTCAGCAATCTCGAGCAGGTGCTGGTGATAACCCAGAGCCCGCCCAAGCTGGCCAGTGATACGCAAACCAAAGGCTAAACCCCGTGCGACTGTTCCTATTGTTCGGGGTTGCGCTGCTGATATCCCTTGCGATCCAGACTGTGGCACCGCTATGGACGCCGGTTCGCGCCTTGGTGCCGAACCTCGTGGTGATTCTTGCGGTCGATCTCGGGCTGCGGCATCACGGTCCGATTCCAGCGGCGATGGCGTTCGCGATGGGTTATGCGACCGACGTGTTTTCCGGCACTCACATCGGTTTGAATGCATTCGCGATCACGCTCGTTTACCTGCTCACCTACGAGGTTTCGAGCCGGCTATTGATGACCAACGCGCTGGTAGGCGCGATTGCGGTCTTTCTGGGCACGCTGACCATCGGTACCGCCCAGGCGGCGTTGGGACTCGTCAGCGGTTCGGGAGGCCTTGGGATTGCCCTGCCGGGTTTGATTTTACAGTCAACGGTGAATGCGGCGATCTCCCCGTTTATATTTGCCCTTCTTGCGCGCCTAAAGCGCAGGATAGGATTGCGCGTGGCCGCAGAGCGTGAATAGATATACTGAGTAATCTTCCGGGACCCACCGGTGGCGAAGTTTCGCCCCAAAAGAAAGCGTCGCCCAGTTCCGAAACTGGAGCCTCGAATTGCCGCAGTGTCAGCGCTGATTATCACGGTGCTGGCGGTCGTGGTCGCTCGACTGTATTACCTGCAGGTCATCAAGCACCACGAGTTCGCGCAACTTGCGGAACGGAACCGAATCCGCATCCGTCGCATCCCGGCGCCGCGCGGACTCGTGTTCGATTCGCAGCATCGTCCACTCGTCGACACCCGGCCGTCGTTCAACGCGGTCTTCGTTCCCGAGGATGCGAACAACGTTTCGCACACGATCGGCAGGCTGCAAAAACTGCTTGGCGACGACAACATCGCGGACGAAGTCTCCGAGGCCGACCATAACGGCAGGGCGCCCTACGAGCCGATTACGGTCGCCCAGAATCTCGATTGGCGGCAGGTGGTGGCGCTCGAGACCCATCAGCTAAGGCTGCCGGGGGTCAGTCTGCGAATAACCCCGGCGCGCCATTACATCTACGGAGACCTTGGCGCACATTTGCTCGGCTACGTGGGTGAAGTAACGCGCGCCGATCTGCTCCGATCGGCCTCCTACCACATGGGCGACGAGATTGGGAAGTTCGGACTTGAGCGCGGATGGGAGAAGTACCTGCGCGGCAAAGCCGGAGCCGAGGAGATCGAGGTCGACGCCGTAGGTCGCAGACTTCGCGTCCTCAAGGAGATTCCCGACCATCCGGGCAAAAGCGTAATTCTCACCATCAACCTCGCCCTGGAAGAAGCCGCCGAAAAGGCGATGGCGGGGCAGACCGGCGCATTGGTCGCGATCGACCCAAATACCGGCTACATCCTCGCGATGGTCAGCAATCCGACCTTCAACCCGAACGTTTTCGTAGGCGGAATCAGCTCAGCCAATTGGCACAAGCTAATAACCGACCCGCTGCATCCACTCGAAAATCGTGCGATTCAGGGTATTTTTCCGCCGGGCTCGACCTTCAAGCTGGTTGACACCATCGCGGCGATGGAGGACGGAACGCTCACTCCGCACACGACCTACACCTGCCTGGGCGGCCTGTATTACGGAGGCCGCATGTACCACTGCTGGAAGCGCGGAGGCCACGGTACCATCCAACTCCATACTGCCATCGTGCAATCATGCGACGTGTACTTCTACGAGGTTGGCCTGCATCTCGGGATAAATCGCCTTGCACACTGGGCGCATCTGCTTGGGCTGGGCAAAAAGACCGGGATCGATCTGCAGGGTGAAAACCCGGGAATCATTCCGTCCTCGGCCTGGAAGGAGCGAGTATTCCATCAGCCGTGGTATCCTGCGGAAACACTCTCGGTTGCGATCGGGCAAGGCTACGTCGCTGTGACGCCAATTCAACTGGCGGTCCTTATGACCGAGATAGCCAATGGAGGCACTCGTTACAAACCGCAGTTTGTCAGGTATGTTGAAGGGCTCAACGGCCACATCATCAAGTCCTATCCGCCGATTGTCGAAGCGCGATTGAACATCAAGCCCGAAATACTGCAGACTGTGCGCGACGCGATGGACGGCGTGGTCAACAGCCCCTACGGTACCGGACACAGGGCACGTCTCGACAATGTAACAGTATGCGGCAAGACGGGGACCGCTCAGGTTGTCGCCGCCGGCACAAAGGGCGTCTACAACGGTGAACCGGAAAAGGACATGCCGTGGAAATACCGCGACGACGGATGGTTCGTCGCGTTCGCACCCAAGAAACACGCGAAGATCGCGATCGCATGCGTAATTGAACATGGCGGTGAGGGTGGGGCGTCTGCCGCGCCGGTGGTTCATGCCGTACTCAAGAAATACTTCGAGTTGTATCCTCCCAAACCTTCCAACCCACAGCTGACCGGGACAGGGCGGACGGCCGCCGTAGCGGCTCGCTAGGTTAGGGTGACCCGGATGTCGGCCGATCGGCGCATCCTCAAGCGTTTCGACTGGACGCTGTTCTCCATCGTGATGCTCATCGGTGGGATCGGCCTGATAACCGTTCTGAGCGCTTCCTACGTCCCTTCCGCCAAAAGAATCGACCCGCTGGTGATCCGGCAGCTCGTCTGGTTGGCCATCGGGATGGCCCTGATGCTGGGCGCGGTGCTGTTCGATTACCGATCACTGATTACCTACTCATACCCGGTCTATTTCGTGACTCTACTGCTTCTCGTGGCTGTCGAGTTTGTAGGCCATTCGACCGGCGGGTCGCGGCGGTGGATAAATCTCGGCCTCTTCAGGCTGGAGCCGTCGGAGCTGGCCAAGATAGCGATCGTGTTCGTAATGGTGCGCTACTTCAGGGAGGAGCCACCGCCGGGCGGATGGGGATTCCGTCATCTTCTTGTGCCGCTGGTCATGCTCGCAGTGCCGACCGTCCTGGTGCTCAAGCAGCCTGACCTCGGATCTGCCATGATTCTGGTCCTGCTGGCAGGAACGTTGTTGGTGGCGGGCGGAGTCAACTGGCGGGTGCTGGCGTTCCTGCTGGTGGCGGCGATGCTCGCGGCGCCTTTCAGTTGGCACCATCTGAAGCCTTATCAGAAGGCTCGCCTGGAAAGCTTCATCGACCCACAAGCCGACCCGCTCGGCACCGGATACCACATAATCCAGTCGGAAATCGCAATCGGCGCGGGCGGTAGTTGGGGCAAAGGCTATATGAAGGGAACCCAGGCGCGTCTCAATTTCCTTCCCGAAGAGACCACCGATTTTATTTTTGCCGTTTACGCAGAGGAGTTCGGTATGGGTGGCTGTCTCCTGCTGCTGGGTTTGTACGCGATCCTGCTTGCGCGCGGCATCTGGATTGCCCGTCACGCGCGCGACCGCTTCGGCTCGCTACTCGCCGTCGGACTCACCGGGATTATCTTCTGGCAGGTCGCGATAAATATGATGATGACGACCGGGATGCTTCCGGTGGTGGGAATTCCGCTTCCGCTGGTGAGTTACGGGGGCTCGTCGATGCTCACCACAATGGGTGCGATGGGAATCCTGATCAGCATCAACGCACGCCGTTACACATTCTGACCCCTATCTTCGCCAAGACCGTCCAACCTGCGTTGCCCGGGACAAAGGACGCGCCGGGAGCCGCAGACCCCGGGGAAAAGCGGAAAATCGCGTCCGGGTGCAATGACGGTCAGCCGGTGCGCCGGCTTCCTGCGTCCAAACGGGCGCAATTAAGACACGGGCTTCATCCTGCTATATTTTTGAACGTCGGCTGGCCTCTCAGCGAGGTGCCGACAGTCCAGCTTTCAAGTGCAAGGAGCCCCGCGATGGCGCGTGCGAATAAGTTCACCGATGCGATAGACCGTGAGATTTTCGAGGTTCATCGCCGTTTTCTGGAAGTGATGGAAGATCAGCGGCTCGGCTCGATAAGCGTCGAGACCAAGGAGCAATACCTGCAGATTATGACGTCGCTTACCGACAAGCTCGCCCTGCCAAGCAAGCCACTGTCGGAGATCGTTGGTGAAATGATGGCGGAAGCGGCTCCTCTGCTGTTCCAGACGATGCAGCAGAGCTAGCCGGAGCGCCAAGGCAATCGCAATCGACGCGGCCGGTCGTGAGTTCTTTTTCCCTTTCAGAAGATGGCTGCGGCCCGCCACCGGACTGGCAGCGGACCGCGGCATAATCATCCCTTCTAGGCTTCGACTGCGTAGGCAGCCTCGTTGTGCTGAGAGAGATCGAGGCCAAGCACCTCGTCTTCCTCGGCGACCCGGATTCCGACCAGCATATCTGTCACTTTGAACAGGACTACGCTTCCGACGAAGGAAAACGCCACCGCTACGACCACGGCCACGGCCTGGATCAGCAGCTGCCCGGGATGGCCGTAGAGCAATCCGTTCGCGCCCGCCGGATTGATCAGCACGCTGGCAAAGATACCCGTCCCGAGCATGCCCAGAATTCCACCGACCCCGTGCACACCGACCACGTCGAGCGTGTCATCGTAACCGAAAAGCGGCTTCAACCTGACCGCCCCGAAGCACACCGCTCCGCCCGCAAGCCCGATGATGATCGCGGCCATCGGCCCGACGAAGCCCGCCGCCGCGGTGATCGCGACCAGTCCCGCAACCGCGCCGCTGGCAACTCCAAGCACGGTCGGTTTTCCGGTGACCGCCCATTCGGTGATCATCCATCCGACGACTCCGCCAGCGGCACCAAGCTGAGTAGCCACAAAAGACGACACCGCAAGTCCGTTGGCCGCAAGCGCGCTACCCGCGTTGAATCCGAACCATCCAACCCACAGCAAACCCGCACCCGCGCCGCTGTAGACCAGATTATGCGGCGGCATCTGCTCGCGCGGGTAGCCTCGCCGCTTGCCGAGCATCAGCGCGCCCGCCAATGCTGCCGCTCCCGAGGAAATGTGAACGACAGTGCCGCCCGCGAAATCCAGGGCGCCCATCGCAT
>JBJKQX010000466.1:0-11699 GCA_046704965.1 Binataceae bacterium (SeqCode) | reverse complement strand
GTCGTGAGCTTTCACGGCGGGCTCAGGACCGGGCAGCTCGCGCGAAAGGGTGACGTGAAAGCCAAGATTCTCGTGCAGACTGGTGCCGACGATCCGTTGGTTCCGGCCGAGCAGGTGAGGGCCTTGGAAGCGGAAATGACCGCGGCCGGCGCTGACTGGCAGGTGATTAGATACGGCGGAGTCAGGCATAATTTCACTGACCCCGATGCGGCTCGACTGAAGAATCCCGCGCTCGAATATCACAAGCTGGCCGATGAACGCTCGTGGAAGGCGATGTTGAGTTTCTTTGAGGAGATATTTTCTACCTGAGACACGGAGACGAGTATCCGTTTATCAGCGGCGCTCGCGCATTGCGCGAGCGCCGCGAGGCCAGCGCAAGCCGAGCGAGGCCGAAGCTATGCTTGCGGCTGCAGCCGCGGTCTATTCGAACTTGTAATTGAGTTTCATGGCGTCGCGCACTTCTTCCATCGTTGCCTGCGCGACGGCGCGTCCCTGACGCGTTCCTTCCATGATGATCTCGCGCACCTGTCCGCGCTTCGATGCGTACTCGGCGCGACGCTCGCGAATCGGCGCGAGGAAATTGTCGAGCGCCGCGAACAGCCGCTGCTTGACCTCGACGTCGCCGACAGTGCCCTTGCGATAACGATCCTTCAGTTCCTCAACTTCGGCCTTATCCGGGTTGAAGACGTCGTGGTAGGTGAACACCGGATTACCTTCGACGTGTCCCGGGTCGGTCGGATGAATTCGCGTCGGATCGGTAAACATCGACATCACGCGCTTTCGCACCGCCTCGCTCGGGTCGCCCAGATAGATGCAGTTGCCGATCGATTTTGACATCTTGGCGCCGCCGTCGGTGCCCGGCAGCCTGGCCGTCTCACCCACCATCGCGCGCGGCTCTATCAGCACCCTGCGATAGAGGCGATTGAAGCGGCGCGCGATCTCGCGCGACTGCTCGATCATCGGCAGCTGGTCCTCGCCCACCGGTACAAGATCCGCCTTGAAAATCGTGATGTCGGCGGCCTGCGAAATCGGGTACGACCAGAATCCTACAGGCACACCCTTGGTGAAGTTGCGCTGCTTGATTTCCTCCTTCACGGTGGGATTTCGTTCCAGCGTCGCGACCGTGACGAGGTTCATGAAATAGATGGTGAGCTCGGTTAGTTCCGGCACCATCGATTGCACGACAATCTTTACCCGCTCGGAGTCGAGTCCCACGGCCAGATAGTCAAGCGCGACCTCCATCACGTTGGCTTCGAGCATCTCGGGATGCTCAAAGTTGTCGGTCAGCGCCTGCACGTCGGCGATTAGGATATAGCTCTCGTACTCGTGCTGGAGACGTACGCGGTTTGCCAGCGAGCCGACGTAGTGACCCAGATGGAGCGGGCCGGTGGGCCGGTCTCCAGTTAGAATTCGTTTCTGCATTGGTGCGATCTCAGAGGAGGCTTCTCAGCGTCTCAAGGTCCTTTATGATGTCCTTCATGTCGGGTCCCGGGTCGGTTTCAAGACACATCGGGAGCCCGAAGAAGCGCGGGTCGTGGAGCAGACGCCGAAACGCTTCCTTGCCGATATGCCCCTTGCCGATATGTTCGTGACGGTCGACGTGGGAGTTGAAAGGCTTGAGCGAGTCGTTCAGATGGAAAGCGACCACGCGCTTGATGCCGACGTGCTTGTCGAGTTCCGCCATAGTGCGCTCGTAGCCTTCCTCGCTCGCGATGTCGTAGCCAGCGGCGAACGCGTGCTCGGTGTCGAAACATAGCCGCAGTCGATCGCTTTCCCTGGTCGAGTCGATCATCTGAGCGATTTGCTCGAACTTGTATCCGAGGTTGGAGCCCTGACCGGCGGTTATCTCAAGCGCGATCTTCACCTCGAAGCCTTTGCAGGCCGCCTGTGTTTCATCGATCGATTTTGCGATTGTCTTGATGCCTGTCTCTTCGCCCGAGCCGACGTGCGACCCCGGATGCGCGACCAGGTAGGGAACGCCCAGCGCCTCGCAACGCTCCATCTCGTCGATAAAGCCGGCGACCGATTTCTTGCGCAACTCTTCGTTCGGCGCGCCGAGATTCAGCAGATAGGAATCGTGCGCTATCACCATCGCGATTCCCGTCTCTCGCTGATTGCGCCTGAAGGTGGCGATATCTTCCTCGGTGTACGGCTTCGCTCGCCATTGCCGCGACGACTTGGTGAAAATCTGGATACAATCGCATCCCGCCGTCTTGCCGCGCAGCAGCGCCTCGCCCACTCCACCGGCGATAGACATGTGAGCCCCCAGAAGCGGGCGCTTGGGTGAAGACTTCTTGGTTGTCATCGTTTTATCGTCTCGCGCCGGAGCGCAGAGGCGATTTTATACGAAAGACGCCGCCGGTCGAGAAGGGCTGACGACGTGGAGCTTGCAGCTTTGGCCCTTGTGCGTCTAATGATCAGGTGTGCTTCGCAAGATTTTGCCCCTCTGTGCCACTGCGGCTCTGATCGCGTTCGCCTCGGGATGCCAGTACGTGATACCGCAGCCACCGCGAGCCACGGTTTCCACGGTTCAGCCTTCCGGTCATCCGGCTAAGCCGCCCGACTGCAATATGCCGGTGTTGCGTACCCTCCCGCACAGGAGCTTTCGGGAGGTTGCGCTGATCGACGCCGTCGGCAACGTATATGCCACCGAAAAAGACGTTCTGCCGATCGTCAAAAGCAAGGCCTGCGCGGCGGGTGCCGAGGCGGTTGTAATTCAGCAAAGCCGTGAGCAAACGGGAACGCACGCCGACGGCTACTACATCAATGCCGTCGCGATCGTTTACCGGAATAAAAACTTCAACGCGGCCACTGTCGGTACTGCCCCGCCGTCCTTGGGCAATCGCTGACGACCCGCAAGCGCGAAGGCGGTCGGTTTCCGTGTCGCGTTGCCGGGCGATAATCGGCGTGATAATTGCGATGAAGCGGTGACCCAGCGTTCCATAAATTCGGTCGGGGTGGTTCTTAAACGCGACCATCCCGAGGCGGTCGTCATTGCCAGGCAGCTCGCCGGATGGCTCGGCGAGGTCGGCAAGTCCGTTATCGCGGAAGACGAGTTCGCCGGGATGATCGGTGCCGAAGCGGTCTCGACCGACGAGTTGGTCCGTCGCGCCGACCTTATCGTGGTTGCCGGCGGTGACGGCACCCTGCTCAGCATCGCGCGCAGAATCGGCCCGCGCGAAACCCCCATCCTCGGTATCAACCTCGGCGGACTCGGCTTTCTGACCGAAGTAACCGCGGGCGAAGCCCGTGCCGTGCTCGCGCGCGTCATCGAAGGCGACTACGAGGTCGAGCGGCGGATTACGCTTGAGACATGGGTAGAGCGTCACGAGCGCCTTCCGTTGGAAACTGACGCGCACAGGTTTCGCGCGCTCAACGACGTCGTCATCAACAACGGCCCGCTCGGGCGCATGATGCGTCTTGAGGTTACGGCCGACGGCAAGCCGTTTTGCGTCTATCGCGCCGACGGATTGATAGTCGCAACCCCGACCGGTTCGACTGCGTACGCGCTAAGCGCCGGCGGCCCGATCGTCTATCCCACGCTCGGAGCGATCGTGCTCGCGCCCATCTGTCCGTTCACGCTGAGCAATCGTCCGGTCGTTTTGCCCGACAGATTCGAGGTCGAAGTCACGGTTACGTCTTCGGACAGCGGCGCGATAGTCACGGTCGACGGCCAGGACTCGCAGGGGCTGGGCGAGCACGACAAGGTCATAATTCGCCGCGGCAGCCATACCGTCTCGCTGGTGCGTTCGACGCACACGTACTTCGAGATCTGGCGCGACAAACTCAGGTGGGGATAGGGAGGACGCGGGCGCGGCGATGCTCGTCGAGCTCAGAATCCGCGACTTTGCGCTTATAGAGGAAGCGGCGCTCGATTTCGGGCCGGGGCTGAATGTCCTGACCGGCGAAACCGGCGCCGGCAAGACTATCATCCTGAGCGCACTGGGACTTCTGCTTGGGGGACGCGCGTCGGCTGAGCTGGTTCGAAGCGAAGCGCGCGAAGCGATTATCGAGGGCTTGTTCGAACTCGACGGTGAAACCGCTTCCCCGAAGTCTTTTTCGGACTTGCGTTCCGTGGATTCCGCCGACCAGTCCGAGCTTCTCCTGAAACGGATAATCGCCGAAGGTGGCCGCTCGCGAGTGATGGTCGACGGCGAACTCGCCACCGTCCAGAACCTCTCGCGTATCGGCACCGCTCTGGTTCAGATTTACGGCCAGCATGACCAGCAATCGCTGCTGCGCGCGGAAAGTCACGAGACGATTCTCGACCGATACGCGGGCCTCGAGCCGACACTGGCTCGATACCGCGAGGTTTACGAGCGCGCGCAGAACCTGAGCGCCCGACTCGAAAAACTCGCACGCCTCGAACGCGAGCGGGCCAACCTGATCGAGCTGGCCCGTTTCCGCGTCGCCGAACTGGAACGCGCGGGACTGGTCGCGGGCGAAGACGGCGAACTTGCGGACGAACGCGCAATTCTCGCCAACGCTGCCCGACTTTCCGCCGCCGCGCAGGAGTCCGAAGAGATGCTCTACGGCGGCGAGGCCGCCGCAGTGGACATCATCGCACGGGCCGAGACGCGACTCGCTGAGGCCGCCGAACTGGACAAAACGCTGGCCGAGCCGCTTGAGATGCTCCGCGCGGCGCGCGCCAATCTGGAAGAAGCCGCGCGCACGCTTGGCGCTTACGCCGGACGAATCGAGGCCGACCCTGCACGCCTCGAACAGGTCGAGGAACGGCTTCAGGAACTCTCGCGCATCAAGCGCAAGTACGGCGGCACTATCGAAGAGGCCATCCGAACGCTCGAAGCCTCGCGCGCCGAACTGGCCGAAATCGAAGGCGTGGAGGAGTCGAAGGCCGGGCTTGAGGCCGAACTCGCCCGCACCCTCGATGAACTCGCCGTCGCCGCCCGTGAACTCAGCGCCGCACGCGCGACGGGCGCCACCGAACTCAAGCGCAGGATGGAATCGGAGCTTCAGACGCTCGGGATGCGAAGCGCGGTGTTCGAGACCAGGCTCGCGGCGCTGGCCGCCGGAAACGGCGGCTTCAACGCGGACGGAATCGTGCTTGGCCCCTCTGGGATGGACGCGGTCGAGTTCCATCTTTCGCCCAATCTGGGGCAGCCGCCGATGGCGCTTGCGCGTATCGCCTCGGGTGGAGAGCTTTCGCGCGTGATGCTGGCGCTCAAGCGGCTCGAAGCGCAGCGGCGCGGAATCGCAACCATGATCTTCGACGAGGTGGACGCCGGAATCGGCGGCGAGATAGCGCAGATAGTGGGTCGCAAGCTCAGGGAGCTCTCGCGCTACCATCAAATTCTATGCGTCACGCATCTGCCGCAGATAGCGGCCTTCGCCGACCGCCATTTCCTGGTCGAAAAACAGGAGCGACGCGGCTCGACCCGAAGCCGGGTGCGTCCGCTGGGCGACGCCGAGCGGGTGGAGGAGATTGCCCGGATGCTCGCCGGAGCGGAAATCACCGACAAGTTCCGCCGCGCCGCAAAGGAGATGCTCGGACGCGCCTCGCGTCAGTGAGCGTGACCAATCGGGCGTGTTTTCCGCGCCTCGGAAGAGCTTTTTCGGGCGGGAAGGTCGCACTGGCGCGGATGGATTTGCCCGCCTCTATCGGTCGGCATGCACCGGGCGGATTGGGCGCAGGAGCAGTCGGATTAGAACGCGTTCGATGCGTCTTGGGCGGCGGATGGATTGACTCTGCCAACACGATCGGATTAGCTGAAAATCCCTCTCAAGCGGTGGGGCTGTAGCTCAGTTGGGAGAGCGCCTGAATGGCATTCAGGAGGTCGTCGGTTCGACCCCGATCAGCTCCACCAAAAGAAAATCAGTCGACATTTGGGTCTCGAACGGGCTTGCCGCCCGAAAGGCTGTTCGGATTGTCAATGCTCTGGCCTATTGGACATACGCCACCTTATTTCGAGTATGTGCGGCTTCTCGCGGGTCATTTCCATAAATGAGTCAGGATCGAAAACGCGATCGGCGTAAGGCAATGTCGTGACGAACTGGAGGAAGAGCGCCGGCGGATTATTCGTACCTGACGAGATCGCGGGTTCCTGGGAGCAGGCGGCAAAGAACCGTTATGTCGCCCATGTGGATATGCTGGGCATGAGCCGGCTGACCTTAGCGAATCCACGCCTCGCTTGGGCTGCTGTGTCCAAGATGGCGGAAGCAAAGAAACGAGTCTTCCGAATATCATTCACGATCGACGGCCATAGTGTGGCAATTCGCGACCACGTGGCGGCCTTCACCTTCTCGGACACTATTCTGTTGTTCACTAAGGGTGACGAACCGGCAGATCTGCGAGCGATTTTGATCATCTGCCTAGAGTTGTTCGCTCAGGTGCTTCACGGGTCAATCCCTGTGCGAATGGGAATTGCGCACGGGCCTTTCGTTTTCAATCAGGATGAAGATCTGTTTGTTGGACCCCCTCTGGTAAGGGCATACGAGATCGGAGAAGCCGGCCAGTGGATCGGCGCGGTGCTAGACGACGGCGTAGCCGACAGAGTCGGGAACCTGAGTCCGCGATTCCTCTGTGGCCGTCAGTTGCCGTTGGTCGTTGAATGGGATGTCCCAACGAACGATGGCGCCGTGCGCCGCTCTGTCTTGGCATGGCCGCGATCTCACAGAAATAATTTCACGGCCCAACCGCCAATAGGTGTCGAAGCTTTCTACGGCGCCTTTGAGCAATTTTTTGGGCCCCTGTCGAATCTACAACCGGGTGACCGGAGTAAGTACTCGAATACAGTATCGTTCGTGGATGCGATGCTGGCGTGATACCCGTTCGCTAGGCCACCTCGGGCCCCGGCACTATCTTCTCTCCCCCGGGCGTCGACGCGTGTTTTCCGGCGCGTCACCCGAGGAGCGCTGGGCGTGGGGGATGTATCGCGTTCGAAACCATCCTGGCTAATGCGCAAACCAATACGTCTGGCGTAAAGTAAAGCCCGGAGAATCATAGGAAACAACGCCTCCTCGAGGCCGCAACATATGACGGGTTCCGCTTTCCCCTTACCACCACCAGGCGTCAGTGTAGCAATCTGCACGTACAATGGCGCATCGCGGCTCCCTGCGACACTGGAGCATCTTCGGGCGCAAGTCGTGTCTCCGGAGATTCCCTGGGAAGTCATCGTCATCGACAACGCATCCACTGACGATAGCGCCGGCGTGGCGCGGCGATGCTGGCCGGAGGATTCGCCAACTCAGCTCAGAATTATTCGTGAGCCGAAACTTGGGCTTTCCAACGCTCGCGTGCGGGCATTTTGCGAGGCGCGACACGAGATAGTCAGTTTCATCGATGACGACAACTGGGTTTCGCAAGATTGGGTGGAAATCGTAAGTAGTGTAATGAGGGAAAACCCGGACGTGGGCGCGCTTGGCAGTTTGGTTTACCCGGTATGCGAGGTCAATCCACCGCAATGGTTTGAGGCGTTCAGACATCGATACGCGACGCTGACAGCGGCCGATTTTGCAAAGATTGACAAGCTCGTGATACTGCACGGCGCCGGCTTGAGCGTCCGCAAAGCCGCGTGGGAGGAACTCATTGCGAAAGGCTTCCGCTTTAGCGTCCCCGGCAGAATAGGCAAAAAGCTTTCGGGTTGTGAAGATACTGAGCTTACGTGTGCCTTGAAGCTCGCCGACTGGAGGCTCTACATTGAGCCACGGCTCAGCATGCGTCACTTTCTGTCTGCCAATCGACTGACATGGAAATATCTACGACGGCTTTCGCGTGAAGGCGGTGCCGCTGAGCTCGACGCGTATTTTTTTGTTCACCAAACCGGAGATTCAGGTCTTGTAGATCATCTTAGCCAATTTTGGTTTTGGCATTTTCTGCTTGCGGGAGCGTCCATCGTGCGCAGGCCGGCTGCCGTTTTGGGACTGATACTTGGACGTGAGGGAGACCGAGCTATCCTTGACGCGGAAGGGCTGTACGGGCGCATGGTTAATTTGCTGAGGCTCCGGAGCGGATACGCACGCAAGCGCCGAGAAGTCAGGGAAGCCAGCTGGCGCCGGAGAGAAACCTTGGGTTGATAGTGCGATATTGGTGCGTACTTGCCACCTCGACGAAATCACCGGCGACGGAATCGCGTTGCGGAAATGCGCGGCTCGCTGCCGAGGGACGAGGACCTGCTACGCACGCTCGGATGGAAACTGTTGTGCGAGCAACTTACTTAAATTGGCTTCCCTGGCTCGGAGTTCTTCTTCGAGCTTGACTAACTCTTCGGGAGTTGCCGAAGGAGTTTGCTCAAACTTGCTATACTTCTCTTTCAGCTTTTTGATGAGACTGTCCTGCATCGACACTATAATTGTAGTGTAAGCCACGTCTCGTTGCTCCTTGTCTACAATGGAAATTTAACCCGCTGTCGACGAACTATCCTGTTCCAATCGACGAACATTTGGGATCAACACGCATGACGCGGTCCATCGCGGTGCCCGTTTCCTCCAGGAAGCTTTGCCTTGCAAAACGAAGTCTACGCGCAGCGGCACCATCGGAGCTCGCGGCAATGGAACGATATATTGACTTTCCGTTTCAACGCTAGCCTCAATGATAGTTTCATCGAGTAATGCATCGAACGCGTCAAAATCGACCCAACGAAATCGAATACCTGCAGGAACCGCGGCGAAGAGAGCAACCCCTGTATATTCGTGCTCGATGTGCAGCGCTAAGCGCCCACGGTTCTGCACACTCACCGTGACCAGAACATAGTGATGGTCGTCATCAGAGAGTAACGTCGCAGCGACGCGTGTCGCTATGTGTGGCTTTAAAGCGGTGGCCTTATTGGCAAGGCGTAAGGCTGCGGCAGCGATCGGCATTTGGGCTTTTCTCGGCTGAGCGATTAAGTCCCGAGCCTGGCCGCGAAGCTTCGCCACCTTCGGGGCTCGAGTGCCTCGTAGAGCTCCGGCTTGGCAAAGGCTTAGGCGATCCGGAAGACCACTCCTTTGCCCGGCCGCTGTTGGCGCTCATCTCGTACCGGTCGACGTGACAACATCATTCTTTCCTGCCCCGCAACGAAGGAATGAATCAGCGCCCATTTGACCGAAACACTTTGGCCGCCGTAACGCAAGAATCAAACGCTCCAACACGCCCATCCGAACTCAACGCAAGTATCGGACCGGGATTGAACGCAAAAATCGGCGGGCAGATAAAAAGTGATTAACGCAGGAATCCCCGGCGGCGTCTGCGGGATTCGCGCGCCCGTATCGCGCGAATATCCCTGTACATCACATCTTCCGACCCGGCTCTCGAGCGCAAACGTATCCGATTTCAGCGCGTGCGTACGCCCCAAGCCGCAGGTTGAATTTGTCGTCCAACCGGGCATACTCGAACGGGTCGTATATCCACGCGGCTTTCAAGTCACAGGGGGGAGTGAAGCAACGTCGTGCCCACGGCAACGGAGTAAGGAGTTTTCACTTTGAGCACGATAGATGAAGCACTGAAGGCAAATCAGCGCTACGCGCAGAACTTCAAACTCGGAGACCTCGCCGTGCCGCCCGCGCGCAGGCTTACGGTTGTAACCTGCATGGACGCGCGACTCACGGTCGAGGAATTTCTCGGGCTCAAAACCGGTGACGCGCATATCATCCGCAACGCCGGCGGTCTCGTCACCGAAGACGTGATCCGTTCACTGCTGCTTTCGCAATATGTGCTCGGCACCAACGAGGTCATGATCGTCAACCATACCGGCTGCGGGCTGCACTCTTTCAATGAAAAGGAGTTTCGCATCCGTCTGGAGCGCGAAAGCGGTACTGCGGTGGTCGTGCCGGAGCATTTCCACGCCTTCACCGACCTCGCGGCGAACGTGCGCCGTCAGATTCAGAAGCTCAGGTCGCATCCGTGGGTGTCGAAGGAAATCACGGTGCGCGGATTCATCTTCGATGTGAAGACCGGCGGGCTCGAAGAGGTTACGGTATAGGCGGGACAGCCCGGAAGTCTGCGTCTACCCTACTCACAAATCGGTCACGGGGCGAACGGAAGAAACCGTTCGCCCCGTGTGTTCCATTGTTTCAGACCGCGACTGCGCCACAGTGATTCTTCTGCCGGTCGCGCGTCGACGCTACTTCATCGGTTCGTCGGACATGAAGCGTTCGAGCACGTTGGCCGTGATACGCGAGACGTTGTTGTCGTAGCCATTGTGCGAGAGGCTTCCGCACCATGAGATCGAACCGGTCGAGAACACTGCGCCTCCGCCGGGCGTGCTGAAATAGACCATGTCGGCGCGCACCGCGGGGTCCTGCGTTCCGCCGACACCCGGATACATGAACATGATTTCCTCGACCACGTGCGGGTAGTTGTCAGAATGTCCTTCGGAAGAAGCCAGCAGCATCGTGCCCGGCGGCGTCCCGAGCGTCAGATCGTAGCGATCTATTTCAGAACCGGCCGCGCCACCACCGACCAGACCGAAGTCACCTACGAGTTCACCCGCGGCAACGCCCTCGAAGATGAATTTCGCACGCGCGTCGCGGCTGTCGGACATCGGGCGGAAATACGACGATCCGTCGAATCCCTGTGCGCTGAATCCGACGCCGACCAACTTTTGCGGCGCGCGTCCGCGGTTTCGCCATAGCCCGCCGCGCTCGCCCGTGGTGCTGTGATGGTATTCTCCCGAGCGCGCCTGCCATGCGCGCGAGCCGCCTTCGCCGCGCCGAAGCTCAATCAGATGCGGCTTGCCCGGATGATAAGTCGTAACCCAGTAGAAACCGTTGCCGCCGAGGTACATCAGACGTCCGCCCGAGGCGAGGAAATCCTCCATCGCGTCAAGCATCGTGCCCGACCAGTACTCGGGATGCGTTCCGGTAATGATCACCTTGTACGGACTGAGTAATCCGAGGCCCTCCTGATGCAGGTCTTCGTCGGTGAACACGTCGTACTGGTAGTCGCGCGCGTTCAGCCAGTCCACGAGGTCGAGGTCGGCCGGCAAGCCCCAGAGCCCGTTAACCCCAAGATAGCTCGGCGCCATGTTGAGGATGGGCCGAAGCCGCGAGGAGTAGCACACGCCGCTCATGTCCGAATGCACGTCGTACATCGAGAGTCCGTACTCGGGATGCTCGGAGAGAAACAGGTCGTCGAGATTCAGGACCGGGGTCTGGCCGAGTATCGCCTCCCCGATATCCGCCTCGAACGAGATGCGGAAGTTGGCGTAAGCCATGTAGCTTGCGGTCGGAACCAGAAACGCCACGCGCGATGTAGCCTTGCCCTTGGGCGGTCGGACGAAGAACGGCACGCGCCGTTCGACTCCGTCGCCGCGCAGGCGTACCGCGTAAACGTCGCTCTTTGTATCGGGTGGCACCGACCATTCGAAGTCGGCATCCCATCCGCAGTCCTCAAGATCGTCGTTATGGAAGTGGATTGCGGCGTACTGAGCGGGCGCGTGGATGAAATTTTCCTCGCGCGAGGTCCAGTTGTGACCGGTCATCGCGCGCGCCGGCATATTGACGCATCGCCCGTGCAGACCGTTTACGGAGGCGTCCGAGACCCGATCGGTCGGCACGCCGTTGGGTCCTATTTCCGCCGCGAAATTCCAGACCGCCGTGAGCCCGCCAGGCTCCGGTTCCTCGTCCCGCGCGAGCGCCGCGAATTCGGCGGCGTCCAACGCGCGCGCGTACACGCGCGGCGCCTCTATTTTCCCGTTGAAGTGCGCATCGACGACGGTGTGCGCGGCAGGCGCGCCGGCGGCGCATCCGGCTATCAGGAAAGG
>JBJKQX010000465.1:0-3852 GCA_046704965.1 Binataceae bacterium (SeqCode) | reverse complement strand
TCATCTACTGGATCACCGGCGCGTTGCCGCTGATGGTCACGAGCCTGTTGGTGCTGGTGCTGCTCGGCGTCTCAGGCGTGATGCCGCCGCGCGCGGCGTACGCGCTGTTCGGCAACGAGGCGATATTCTTCGTACTCGCTGCCTTCATGCTTGCCGCCGCCGTCAACCATCGTGGGCTTGGCCGCAGGATCGCGCTTTCCGTGTTCGCGCGGTTCGGAGGCAGCGCGCGCTCGCTGGTAGCATGCGTCTACTTTCTGGGCGCGTTCATGTCGTTCGTTGTCCCGGAGCACGCGGTTGCCGCGATGCTCTTCCCAATAGTGCTCGACCTGGTCGGCACGATGGAGCCCCCGCCGGGGCGATCGCGATTCGCGACCGCGCTGTTTCTCGCGATGGCGTGGGGAGTGAATATCGGCGGTATCGCGACGCTGCTGGGTGGTGCGCGCGGACCGCTGGCACTGGGAATCCTGTCTCAGGCTACGGGAAATACCATCTCGTTCATGCGATGGTCCGCGGCAACGCTGCCATTGGTCGCTGTTCTGCTCACGGCGGGACTGCTGGTGCTGCGTTACTACTTTCCGCCCGACACGGATTCGATCGAGAGCAGCGCGAAACAGTTGCGTGAGCAGGCCGCGTCACTCGGACTAATCACGATCGAGGAGCGGGTGCTTTCGGTTATCATGATCGCGACGGTTCTTGCCTGGCTGTTCGGCAGCCGCACCTACGGCTACGCAAGTATCGCGATTCTGGCGGTCGTCGCGCTCTTCGTGTTCAACCTGCTCTCGTGGCACGAGGTCGAGGAATACGTAAACTGGGGCATCATCCTGATGTACGGCGGCGCGATTGCTCTGGGCAGCGCGCTCAACCATACCGGGGCGGCCGCGTTTCTCGCTGCTCGCACGCTTGGGCATATGAATTCTCCCCTGTTGATGATAGCCGTGCTCTCGCTGGTGGCGATCGGACTCGGAGAGATGCTAAGTCATTCTGCTGTGGTGGCGGCACTGGTGCCGGTCGGCCTGGGTCTTGCGCATCAGTTCGGATTCGACCCTCGCGCATTGACTCTTGCGGTAGCAGTCCCCGCCGGACTCACGTTTATCCTGCCGGTCGGGACACCCGCCAACGCGCTTGCGCACTCGAGCGGTTATCTTCGCACGCGGGAACTGCTGTTCCCGGGAGCGATCATGATCGTGACGGCGTGGATCGGCCTGAATCTGGCAATCCACTATTACTGGCCGCTGCTCGGGTTTACGATGTAAAAACCTCAGACGCAGGAACAGGCGGTAACTACGGACCCTGAACCGTTGCCTGCGTTGCGGCAATTAAGTAACTTAGATGGCCTGTTAAGTAATATATTTTACCTTCGGGGGTTCGATTCGGTAGGAGATGAGCAACGGCTTTACCCTATGGTTCACCGGGTTGTCCGGCGCCGGAAAATCAACACTGGCTCAGGCTGCGGCTGAGGAATTGAGACGCCGCGGCCATCGCGTCGAAGTGCTCGACGGCGACGAGGTCCGCACCAATCTCTCCAAGGGATTGGGATTTTCCAAGGAAGATCGCGACACCAACATCCGGCGCATCGGTTACGTCTGCAAACTGCTTTCGCGCAACGGCGTGATCGCGATCTCGGCCGCCATCTCGCCCTATCGCGAGGTGCGCGACGAAGTCCGCGGTCATCACGAGCGCTTCTTCGAGGTTTTCGTCAAGTGCCCGCTCGACACCCTCGTCGAGCGCGACGTCAAGGGCCTTTACAAGAAGGCGCTGGCGGGCGAAATCCCCAACTTCACCGGCGTTTCCGACCCGTACGAAGAGCCGATCAGCCCCGAACTGGTGGTTGAATCCCACGTCGAAAGCGTCGATGAGAGCCTCGCGCGGCTGCTCGCTCAACTCGAGGAAGCAGGCTACATTCTTTCGTCCAACGGTGAACGGCGATGAGCGGGGTCGATCGCGACGCAATTACGGCTCATGGCGGCGGCGAGCTGAACGACCTTAAGGCGCCGGCGTCCGAGCGCGCCGCGCTTGCCTCGCACGCTGAAAAGCTCAAGCTGATTCGCCTCAACGCGCGTGAGATGTCGGACCTTGAGATGCTTGCTTCGGGCGCTTTCACACCCCTGCAGGGATTCATGGGCGAGGCCGACTACCTCCGAAGCCGCGACGAGATGCGCCTTGCCTCGGGCGTTCCGTGGTCGATTCCGATAACTCTGGGCGTGGACGAAGAGACCGCGCGAGGGCTCAAATCGGGCGACGAAGTCGCTCTCGCCGACGAAGACGGAAAGCGGCTGGCTATTCTTAAAATCTCGGACGTCTACAAGGTTGACCGGGTGCGCGAAGCCGAGCAGGTTTTCGGCACGGCCGAGGATGCCCATCCGGGCGCCAAGAACGTGACCTCCGCGCCGTCCTGGTGCCTGGGCGGACGCGTCATCCTGTTCGAGGAAATTCCCGGACGCACCTTCATGGAGCATCGCCTTGAGCCGCGCGCGACCCGGGCCGCCTTTCGCGAGCGTGGATGGAACAAAATCGTCGCCTTCCAGACCCGCAACCCGACCCATCGCGCCCACGAGTATATCCAGAAGGCGGCGCTCGAAATCTGCGACGGCCTGCTGCTCCATCCACTGGTCGGTGAAACCAAGAGCGACGACGTCCCCGCTGCGGTCCGGATGCAAACGTATCGGATACTGATCGACCTTTACTATCCGAAGGATCGCGTGATGCTGTCCGTGATGCCCGCGCATATGCGCTACGGCGGCCCACGCGAAGCGATCCTGCACGCCATCATCAGGCGCAACTACGGATGCACCCACTTCATCGTGGGGCGCGACCATGCGGGCGTGGGCAGCTATTACGGCACCTACGACGCGCAGAAAATTTTCGAGCGCTTCGACCCGCAGGAAATCGGTATCACGCCGCTTGCCTTCGAACACACCTTCTTCTGCCGCAAGTGCGGCTCGATGGCCTCGTTCAAGACCTGTCCGCACGAGGCGCAGGACCGGGTGGTGCTTTCCGGAACCAAGGTGCGTGAGATGTTGCTGGCGGGACAAGCGCCGCCGCCTGAGTACACGCGCCCGGAACTTGCCGAAATATTGATACGCGCGATGCGCGATCGGAAGTAGCCGCTCGGCGTCAGTTCGATACGACGCGAGAAAAAAGAGGGCCTCTTCGGACATCGAAGAGGCCCTTCAATTTTGTCCTGTTCCCGGGATTTACCGCGTTTTCGAACTGGCCAGGCGGGCGGCGGCGCGGCGCGCGCGTTCCGGGTCACCCGACCAAGTCCATGCATGCTCGGTGCGGCTCACTCCCACCAGCACGCCCAGAAACGCGCTCGGATGGATGAAAAGTTCCGCCATCCCAGCCTCGTCCTGCCGCCACGCGGCGAACTTCCCGCCGCGCGCTTCAAGTCGTCTTGCGAGCGCTTCGACGTCGTCGGTCTCGACGAAGAACATATAGAGTGAGTCGCCGCGCCGTTTGTGAAACCGGCCCATCGCGCCGCCATAATCGGTAATCTCCGAAATCTCGATCCGGTCGAGCCGATTTGGCGGGTCGAACAGCGTAAGCGTGCCCGTGTAACCAAAATCCTTGCTGGTTATCGGGCAAAATCGTGAGGCGTCGAGCGCGAAAATTTTCGCGTATCGGTCGGACGCGGCACGCCAGTCCCCAACAACATTGGTGACTTCGTAAATCCATCGGATCGCGCCCAGCGGTGCGCGTTCATGCCGGACGCTGATTACGGCGTTGAGCCGGAGGGTAGCGCCGCGATCGAGAAAAAGCTGACCCGTGGCACGCTCGAAGCCGACTCCGGATTTCTTCAGATGCGCCGCGGCGCCGTCGAGGTCCGCAACCGAGAAGCCCGCACCGAAAAGC